>NZ_JAQLOJ010000005.1:0-92740 GCF_057808485.1 Acholeplasma sp. ORD1043
TTTAATTGGTCTGTTTCAAATGTATAAGTTAAAGTGATTGTTGTCCAATTAGTAGTTGCTTGAATATCTTGGAATGCAACATTACCATCTAGTCCTGCATTTTCAATAGCTACTCTTACTTTTCTTGCTTCATCAGCTTTTACATCAAATGTAATTGTGTAAACACCAGCGAAGAATTGAACTTTTTCAACTAAGAATGCAGCTTGCCAGTCGCCACTCATAATGTGTTTGATTTCAATTGAAGTCACACCATCTTGGCTTACACCTTCAAGTAGGTTAGTTACACCAACTGGGTGATCAACTTCACGAATCCACCAACCATCATATGTACCAGCTAAAGCCCAGTCACCTTCACCTTGAACAACTAAATCAGTTTTAACTGACCATGGCCCTAATGATTCACCTTCTTGATATTCAACACGGAAATTCTTGAAGTGAACTTTAGTTACAACGTCATCTTCTGCAACAAATGTACCAGCAGGAATACCAGGACGTTCTGTGGTTAGTGTACCAAACCAGAATGCAAATACTTTATTTTCAGCAGGAACTTCAAAATTATAAACAAGTTCAATAGTTACCCAATCAGTCGCTGCTTCAAAGTGTTCATATGTGTTTGCTAAACCAGCACCCTCAATTGCAACACGTACTTGACGAGCGATATCAGCTTTAACTTCAAATCTTACAGTATATGTACCAGCTTTAAAGTTAACACCGTTAACTCTAAACATTGCTCTCCAGTCATCTGGAGCAATAGCTTTAATATCAACAACGGCAGTTTGACCAACGTTTGTTACATCAATCCAATCACCGTCAGATTCAAAGACCCACCAACCTTCGCTTTCAGTTGAAACGATCATATTTGTTGGAACGTTCCAAACTGGTTCAACGACGTTACCATCAACTGCAACATTAAAGTTTCTTAAGTAAACTGTTGTTGCAATATCATCAGCAGCTGTATATTGGCCTTCTTCAACACCTGGACGAGCTGTTGTTAAAGAACCTAGCCAGAATGCGAATGTTTTATTTGTTTGATTTGATGCAAATGTATATGTTAATGTGATGTAAGACCATGCTTCACCAGCTGTTATGTGAACAAATGGCGTATCTAAACCAGCATTTTCAATCGCAATTCTAACATCACGTTCTTGGTCTGCTCTAATTTCAAATGAAATTTCATAAGTACCTGCAAAGAATTGAACTGCATCAACTCTAAACATTGCTTTCCAGTCAGAGTCAGCAACTTCTAAGATTTCAATTGCAGTTACATTACCATCTTGAGTTACATCAAGGAAGTTCATTTCATCAGCTTCAAAGACCCACCATCCATCAGCAGCACCTTCAGTTGGTGTTAAATCAACTGGACGGTTCCACGGATCAGCAACGGTAATTGTTCTAGTAACTGTATGAGATAAACCTTCAGCATCTTCAACATATAATTCAAATGTATAAACACCTTTAGCAGGGTTAGCAGGATTAAATTGAGTTTCAGGTGCAGTTTGTGTCACAGTAACATTTGCTGGAGTTAAAGCTGTAAAGTCATCAATAACTGTTACACCTTGTTTAATTGGAGTTTCTTGTCCAACTTTAACAACAAGGTTTGGTGCAGTAATTACTGGTGCACTATTTTCAAGTTCTGGTCCTTCAACGATTGTTACATTATCGATGTAAATCTTAGTTGCTACAGAACGGAATTCTTCTGGTGTACCAATGACTGATTCAGCAAAAGCACCCATAGCAAATTGAAGTTCTGCATTATTAGCAGCACCTTTAACGTAGAAATCTTTTTCTACTGTTTGCCACTCAGTGGTTACTAAGACAGTATTCTTTTCACCATAAGCTTTACCACCGTCAGGGATTCCACCACCTTGAATTTGGTGATTGATATAACGAGGCGCATCTGCTTTAATATCAAATCTTAGTTTGTATGAAACGAATGGTTCTAAGACAATTTTTTGATATCTTAATTGAACGCCCCACCATTGTGAGTCGCCAACTGGTATTGACTTAATATTGACGACAGCAACACCGTCGACGATACCTGTTTCAACATCATAGCCAGAACCAGCATCATGCCAGCCTGACCAACCTTCAGCAAAGTTAGGTCCAGCGAAATCGCCACCAACTAAGTTACCTAAAGGCATTGGTGCAACAACTGTAATCTTACGTTCTTTAGTTGTTGTATTGCCAGCTGTGTCAGATACTGTATAAGTTAATGTATAGACACCTACAACATCAACATTTACACTACCTGTTACGTTTGCAAGAGTAAGTGTAATTGTATCCACATTATCAGTCACGCTAACGCCTGCTAATGGATCAAACGCTTCCCCTTGAGTAATTGTTTTATCATCAGCGCCGATAATAACTGGTTTTTCTGTGTCTGTTTCACCATCTGGTGGCGTTGGTTCAACACAGGCAACAAGTACTAATGCTACAAGCGCTAATAAGAAACCTGATATAATTTTTTTCATCCCTATTACTCCTTTTCCTTCTTTATTTTTTTTAATAATTAGAATTCATTTTGAATCGATGATATCTCATATTTCGAAAATTGAAACGTTTCGATATCACTAAATATATTATATATGAAAACGTTTACTTTTTCAAGAGATATCAACTACTAGATAATAATCTAAGGTATTTTTTCCTTAAGATTCTTGTGTTGTTTGAGTCGTGAAGCCTAAAACTGTTAAGCCTGCTTTAATGTAATCATTCTTCATCACTTCATCCCAAATAATGGCATCTTTATAGTTAGCAATCATTATTAAAGTAATCCCTTTATCAATACCAATATAATCAGACGCTACCCATGGTGTTTTAGCTGCAATATTAGGGAATTGTTCCGGATTCACAGGACCTAAATTAAATGAATCTTTAAATCCATATTGACCAACTAAACCATTAATTTCACTAAAGAAATGAACTGCTGTTTTACCTACTAGTTTTGGTGCATAATTGATGGATGCCATTGCAGCATATGGAGCGATTGTTCCATTATGCGTATTATTTTTAGCAGGTTTTCCGCCATATGCATTATATTCGCCAGGGCCATCTGCTGCAGATAATCCCCATGAGTATTTACCATATGTTTTATATAGATGTGAAACATCTTGGGTATATGCGTAATTTGCTAGGGTTGCAAGACGTCCGTTTTCAAACCAATTCACACCATTCTCATCAACCTTTTGTCTTAAGTCTAAGAATCCTTGTGAGAATTGATGTTGGAATAATGATCCATTATATGAATAATAAAATGGTGTAGTTACAGATAACTCTGGGTTTGTTGTTGAAGTATAAGTACCTTTATATTGTGCATTTTGAATGGTCATAATAATACTATATGGTGCTTTTGATACTGAATGTGTCGGTGAACCCGACGCTAAAACATACACCATTAATTGTTCTGCCATATGATCCCACGCACCACTAAAACCAGTTTCTGGTTTATACCCCATATAAAATAAATTATTATTTGGGTTTAAATACCATGGCCAATCAACTGCTCTATAAATATCTGTAATCTTTTCTTTAACTGTTCCACCAAAATATTCACCAGCAGCTAATCCTCCCATAAGCATTAAGGCTGTATCAATAATTGATACTTCACTTTGCCACTCACGAAGTCCTGTTTGCATGTTAATCCAGTGGTAGTAAAAACCATTTACTCTTTGAAGAGAAAGCAAGGTATCCATTGTTTTAGCCGTTCTTTCGAAACCTTCTTCAAAGGAAATCCACCCTTCTTCTACCCCTACAATATATGCAGATAATGCAAATCCAACCGCACCAATGGAAGCTATGGTAGGATTTCCTGGATATCTATCGCGTGCGAGTCCATATCCAGCCGAACCATCCGTATGATTTGTTGTTTCCCAAAAAAAGTCAAAACTTCTTTTGTATTCTTCATTAATGACAGCAAGTTCTGATGCATTTAACTCACCATCAATTACCGGTGGTTCATTATTTTGTTCACAACCAATGAGGATAAATCCTCCTAACATGATGATTAATAAGACAAATATTTTTTTCATTCTATTCTCCTGTTAGTCCAGATTTGTCAACCCCTTCAATAAACCATCTTTGTAAGATGAAATAAACGATTAACATAGGAAGTAAGATTAATAAGTTACCAGCCATCGCTTGAGCTTCGTTTTGAGCGGCTTCAATCACAGTGACTTGGTTACCTTGAGAAGCTGATACGAAGATTGCTAATCTGGTTTGTAGTGTTTGCCAACCATCACCAAGGAATATAAATGCTTGATAAGTTTCATTCCATTGCCATACAAACGAGAATAAGAACGTTGTAATAAATGATGGAATTGATAATGGTATAGCAATCTTGAAGTATATAAATGATCTGTTTGCTCCATCAATTTGTGCTGCTTCATCCAGTGCTTTTGGAATCATTTTATAAAATTGATAGAAAATTAAAATGAATATTGCTGAGTTTAAACCTTGACCAAAGATTGTTGGTAAAAGAATTGCACCAACATTATTTAGTAAGCCTAGATCATTGTAAAGAATAAATCTTGGAATGATAAAGACTTGAGGTGGGATTAAATAAGTAAGTAAGACAAGCAACATCCACATTTTTTTAAGTGGAAACTCGAATCTTGCAAAACCATATCCAATTAAACTTGCTACAAAGGTTTGAATAATTGCCGGTAAGAGTGTAACAACTAACGATTGGAAAAATACTTTGATGTAATCTAGTGCTCGCCAAGCATCAGCATAGTTTTGGAAGTAAAGTTCCGTTGGGATTTGTGAAACCATTGGATTAACTAAATCTTCTAAGCTCATGAGTGAGAATGAACCCATCACAAGTAGTGGATAAACATAGACAAATCCTACGATAATCAATAAGAAATAAATAATAAACTTAAAGATAAATCCATCGGTAAAATGCATACCAACTAAGAATCGTCTAACTTTATTCATAGAGGCTTTATAATCTTTTTTCATTATCGCTTAACCTCCATGTTCACTTTCTTCTCTTTTGCTTTTCTTTCATATAACAATATGAATGAAACAATTCCTAAAAAGAGAGCTACAACTAACGAATAGACCCAAGATAATGCAGATGCATCACCAAACGACGATTGTCTTACAACGTTAATTCTAAATAAAACCCGATTATTAGGGAAAGTTGATAACATGACAATTGTATAAATTGCAGAGACTAAAATAATTGGTTTTAAACTAGGTAGGGTAATCTTCCAAAATGATTCCCAAGGTGAAGCACCATCAATAGATGCTGCTTCATAAATCTCTTTATTAATCTTTTGAAGCCCTGCTAAAAACAGAATAATTTGAACACCACTAAACCATAGAATGACGATTAAATGTGCATACATACCAGTAACAAATTCAGATAAAAATTCTGGTAAGAAACTTTGAAGTAACATTGGCACTTCTTCGTTTAATGTTTGGTTAAGTAAACCAGCACGTTCACCACTACCAAAGAGGGTTGCCATAATTGGACCTGATGCGATGATGACAGGTAGGAAGAATATGGATCTAAAGAAACCTCTCATCTTAATCTTTTGGTTTAAAAGTATCGCAATCATCATCGAGATGATAATTGCTAATGGTAGATAGAGTAATAACTGAATAACAAAGCTTTGAAGTGCACTAAGGAACTGAAAATCATTTAAGATGTCAATATAGTTTTGGAATCCGTTGAATTCAATTCTAACCCCTTGGCCACCTGGAATTGTTACATTAGCAAAACTATAAATCAAGCTCATGAATAGCGGATAAACCGTTAGCCACAAGAACCCAATAATCCAAATACCAATAAAGATATACCCAATAAATGCTTCTCTTCTTGAATGTGTAATTCTAATTTTGATGAAATTAAATAAAACTAAGTATTGCTTACCTTGCTCACTCTTATCAATCTTAGCAAAGAAACTTAGGAACTTTTTCATAGTTTCACCTCGTAACTCATTGCTTCAATTAATAATCCATCCACACTGACATTATTTCCAGTGTAGTTTACATAAATTGTAACGCCATTGTTATATGTATTTCTAACAACACCAGGAAGTAATACTGTTCTTGATGTAAATTGCGCATTAATAACATGGGTTAAAGCATCATTAACAAAGTTATATTGTCTAATAATTTCTTCTTTCCAATCAGCAAAGCGAGAAGTAAAAATCGTATTTGCACTCGTATTGAGTAGCAGTGTTGCTGATTCATGGGTTAAGAAATAATTTGGGAAGATATGATAATCAACCATTCTTAATAATTCATTGGTTGTATTAGCAAAGAAGTTAGCACTTCGACCATAAACATTCTTATACCCTGATAAGACAATTGGAATAAATGGTACAGTATCTGTAAATTTGAGTTGTTGAGATGAATACATTGGAATATCTGTAATGACATCAGCACTCCATAAATAGTCAAATGGTTTTTCAACAGCTGTCATTTCTGCAACATTTAAAAACTGTCTGATTGTTTCAATATTTTGTGATCTTGATTTAATACCATTTGAATAATCACTAAATAAGATATACCCAAAATCACCAAGGCCAACATTTCTTACTCCGTGTTTATACATTGCATGATAGTTTGATTGAAAGATTGATAATGCTTCTTCAGGTTTTAATAAGAAGAATGTCTCATTACCAATTAATTCTTGTCCTTGAGATTGCACCACTTGACCTGAGTTATAACCTCCACCTGATCTTGTTGCATACCAAGGCATCATTCCAAAGAAAACATTGGTTCCTTCTAATTCATATAAATCCCAAGGACTACCAAACTTTCCTTCATAATTATTGTAGTTTGGTTGAGTGTACCCAAGTCCACCTTTTTGCCAACCTAAAACATTAATATCTAAATGACCAACGCCAGCTTCTTTTAATTCATAAACCATATCTTTTAATTGGTTGGTGGTTGTCATAGTAAATGTTTCTCTACCATACCAAACTGGTCTATTTTCAGCTGCTAGAACATCTAGATACATTGGAATTTTTTCTGTATCAATAAGTTTATTAAAATCTTCACCTTTATTCATTAAGTATCTACGATACTGATTAGCAAGACCTACATAGTTTGCATCATCATGATCTAAGAACTGATAGATTAAATGGATATCAAAAGGATTCATCTGTGTTTGAATTCTTTCAATCGTTGATGTACCTGATGCATTTAATTTTTGTGTATATGTATTTCTAAACTCAAAAGCAACTTGAGCTCTGTTAAAGTTTGTTTGGATGTTATTCGCTGGAATATATGAGAAGGTTGCATTACCTGCACCACTAGCTACAATACCAAGCATTGCATTTTGGTTAACACCTTGAACTAACCCCCAAACAGATGCCGTTAATCTTTCTTCAGGACCTACTTCATTTAGTGTAAAATCTGGTCCATAAAACTTTTTAACAAAGGCACTTGTATTTAGACTATCATATCTAATTAAAGCTCCAATCCCGTCTGGGATAAAAACATAACCCGGTGTAAAGTCTTGTTTTGTAAAACCAAAGTATCGATATAATGTCATCGTAGATAGAATAAAATTTCCATTATCTTGAATTGTTTCAAATGGAACTTCAACATGAAGACCCTCTGAATCAAGATAAACTAACATATGGAATTTAATACCAGAAATCGGCATTGTAATCATTGCTTTAAAGCCAAGTTTGCCTGGAATACTTACACGTTGAATCGTACCACTTAAGACATTCTCAAATAAGTACTCAGTTGTTCTTTGATTAGTCGTTTGAAGCGTGTTGTAATAAGTAATTGAAACAGGACTTCTATCTTCTCTCACAAATGCATCTCTATTTCGATCATATTCAGGGTCTAGGTAATAATCTGCCCCAATATCATCAGGATTATATAATGGGCTATCTGGATCAAGATAATCATAATCCATATTAGATGCCCAGACATATCCTGTATCTAAATTAACAATACGTAAACTTAACCAACTATTATTTACATAAAGGGCTAGGTTATTTGTTGGTTCGATTCCAAGCAGTTCATAACCATCTAAAGATGCATATGGGTTTGTTTCAATTACCCTTAAATCATCTACTTGAGTATATCGATTTGAAAGTAGAGCTGATGGAATTGGTGCAATACTTTGAGATTGCACAAAATCGTGTACATTCTTTGGTTCTAACGCGTAAGATGTCAAGAATGTGATTAAAACTAAAGATAAGAAAGATAACACGAATAAGAACATTTTTTTAGTTAAAGACACGATCCCACACCTCCTTTATAACACTTGTAATATAGTCCCACATTTGAACAACCAGTAAGTAAATAAGCACTAATATTGCTACCATAATTGCCATCGTGAAAATTGTAAGCAACATATTCTTAATTAATCCTTTAACTGAGTAATTATGGATTTCAAGTACCATTAACAATATTAAGATAACGGTCCAAGCATCTCTTAAGAACATCACTGATTGATAAATAAATATTTCATTTAATGTGAGTGAATTAGATAATAGAATAATTGGAATTGTCATAATGATATAAGGCATTAAACTGTATGCCGTACCAATAAAGACATCCTTAAACCATCCTTCTCCAGATGCTAAACTAGAGATTAGATAATTAGCAAACACGAATAAGATTAAGAATAATCCTAAACCTAGGAAACTAGATAAGACATTGTAGTTATCTAGATTGTTATCATTAAACATGAATCCAGTTGTATAGACAGCAATGATGTTTAAAATAATGAACGTTAAATAAAGAATGATTGCTGATAAGTTAGATGCTTTTCCTTCATGTTTGATTTCATGGAAAGTATCCATTGGATGCCTAAAGACCTTCATACCAAAACGAAGTTCTCTTAATATTTTTACTTTATTTACATTTTGATCAAATTTTCTAATTGGGTCATATATCGAATACTTTTGATCGACATACTTTAAAACAAAATGTAGGACAAATAAAGCTAATCCAACAGAAAGAATAATACCTAGATAGGCTTGTAGGAACTGATTTCTTACTTGCCAGAAAGCATCTGAATAACCTGATTTATCACTTGCAATACGATAATAATCTAGTGCTTTTCCATATTCACCTGTACGGTAATATGTACGTGCAATAATTGAGTTTGCAAGTGCAAAGACTGAGTTCATACGTAAAATATTCTCCCACTCTTCTACATCATAAATACCGTTATTAAGCGATTGTAACCCATCATGAACTAGTGCAGTAAACTCACTTCTTGCAAGTATTTGAATTGAATTACTACCTTGATCTAAACCATAGATATTGTAGTTTGAATCAACAACAATATCTTGTGCGTTACTAAATAAACCTAAGACCTGGGTATTACTTGATTTACCACCAAAGATAAAGAGCAAGTTACCTGCAGCATCAAATTCACTAATCACACCTTCTGCAGTTATTGTATAGATATTGCCAAAGTCATTAATATGGACCGCGACTGGAAAATCAAATTGATATGGAGCAAGAACAATTTGAGATGCAATATTAAACTTTTTCATCGGTGCAGTTTCAGTATGTGAGGTGGTATAAATTGATCCCTTCTTATCAACTGCAATATTCTCAGGTGATAATGGTGTAATTGGTGCTAAGTTTTGGTCAAAGAATTCGAGGATTTCTCTAAAAAATGTTTTATTGGTTGGGTTGGTTGCAAGATACCCTAAAAACTCACCCATATAGTTAAACGACATCACACCAGAGACTGAGCCTTCACCAGTGGCATAGATAATGCCACGTGGACCGGTTGCTACTTTAATTGGAACAAATGGTGAGTTGATACCAAAGATTGGTTCATCTGGTCTGTCAATTGTTAAAGTTAAATTTAAGTTTTCATCATAAACATAAATTGCATTGGCACCTTTATCTGCAATATACAATTTATGATCATCATCAACATGTACACCCGTTGGTTCAACTAAACCAGTGATGAGTACTTCTGTTTGACCATCTAAGGTCACACTTAAAATTCTCTTATTACCTGTGTCTGCAATATAAATCACATCATCTTTAATGAAGATATCTCTTGGTTGATTTAAAGTGACATTCATACTTAAAAGACCTGCTGGTTCATATGCAGTTTGGGTTAAAACGAAGTCTCCTTTTGGACCAATTGTATATGTATCATAAGGAGCACCTGTCGTTGTCCAAGCATTTGATCTTGGAACGATTGATAAAGTTAGAATTACCCCCAATATGGTAATTAGGATAGTCGCTAATTTTTTCATAGGACCCTCCTACTTCATACCAGAATGTGCCATCGTATCCATCACATTCTTTTGAAGAATGATGAAGATGATGAGATTTGGTACAAACATAATGAGTGCTGCTGCTGCCGCCATCCCTTGACCGGCAACCGTATTGGCGGTTGTTGTTAATGTTGACATGTAGAAGGCAAAAGTTTTGTATCTTTCATCTTGAATATAAAGTGTTGATGTTTCAACGTTATTCCAAACACCTTGGAAGGATACGATTGCGATTGTTGCAATCGCAGGTTTGATTAAAGGTAGAATGATATTCATATATACTTGGAACTCATTTGCACCATCAATCTTAGCTGCTTCAATTAACTCGTTTGGAATTTGGTCAATAAATTGTTTAATTAAGAATAATCCAACAGGAATTGCTAATCCTGGAATAATATGGACTAAGAAATTATCAACTAAACCTAATGATTGAATGACTAAATATCTTGGAATAACAACCGATGACCCAACGAAGATAATCGCAATATTATTTAAGAATAATAAAGGTTTTTTAAGTTTAAATTGAACTTTAGATAATGCATAACCTGCCAGTGATGAAACAAAGATACTTGTTATAACAACTAATACTGAAATAACAATCGAATTGAATAAATATCTAGTCATTGGTACACCAGTTGTTGATGTGACATTGAATAGATCAGTAAAGTTCTTTAAGGTTGGTTCAACAACAAAGAATTGTGGTGGCCATGCAAATAATTCATTAATCGGTTTAAATGCAGTTGAAACAATATAGACAATCGGTAATGCCATAAAGATTGCCAGTGGTACTAGGATTAAAAAGAATTTAATTTGTGATTTATGTAAATGTTTTGGATTAATTCTTGTTCCTTGGAAGCTTGCCATATTAATCACGCTCCCCAAAGAGTTTATGTGCTGCATAATTAAAAAGTAAAACCATAATTAAGAGGATTACTGAGATTGCAGCTGCATAACCCATGTCATATCGTATAAATCCATAGTCATCAATATGGGTAACAATCAATTGTCCAGCATTTTGTGGAGTTGGATTTTGACCTGATAATGAAACCCCAATCGACCCTGCATTAAAGGTTGCAACTAAACTCATTACAGCACCAAATAACATCTGTGGTTTCATTGATGGGATAGTAATAAAGAATATTTCTTGTAGTTTATTACTCATACCATCAATATATGCTGCTTCATATAATTCTTGATTAATATTTAATACCCCAGCAAGCATAGCTAAGAAACCAATACCCATCGAACTCCATAATGTAACAATAATCATGACAGGCATTAGGTAATTGGCGTTAGTAAGCCATTGTATAGGTGCATCAATCACATTTAATTGGAGTAATATTGCATTTAAATAACCTGCTTCATCACCAGAGAAAATGATTCTCCACATTACACTCATTGCAACCCCAGCTGTCATAGAAGGTGAATAAATAACAAGTGCTAAAACTGTACGATATCGATGTGGTATTTGTGCAAGCATCCATGCTAGAAAGAATCCTAGCATGTATCCTACTGGCCCTACAATTAATGCAAACTGTACAGTATTTGGAATTACCTTTTGCATAAAGACATCATCAGCTGTAAATAAGTTGATGTAATTACTTAAACCAACAAATCTTGGTGCCTCTAGTAAATTAAAATATGTTGTTGATAATAACATTCCCATAAATACTGGGACAGTAATAAAGATTAAGAAGGCAAGTGCATAAGGAAGAATAAAGGTTGAACCTGTTATTTCAGCCCAAGTTGATTTTGACAGTTTTCTTTTCTTTTGATTAATCTCAGTCATGTCCAATCACCCACTCATCTAGATTTTCTTTGGTAGGTAATAGATATGGTTTTAATACCTCACCTTGGGTATTAATAAATTCAAACTCTACCATCTTACGGAAGATTTCTTTATTAACAACAACCTGTGCATCTTCCATTGCTACTCTCACATTTACACCATCATAAACTATACGGTTCCAAGCGTTAGAAATCTCACGCTCTAACATATAAGATGCAGGTGTTTTTGCTGTATCTAATACCCATTGCCATTGTTCTAGGAAGACACTCTTATGACTAGCATTTATACTCATTTGCATAAAAGCATCCACATTTGCTGTATTCCACATATATTCAGCACCAAATGCTGTCATTAAGTTTTCAGCATAAAGTGTTTGTGTTTCAGTAGACATCCACCACTTCAAGAATTCCCAGGCTTCTAATTGTTTGCTTGAGTTTTTAAAGATCATAGATGAAGTGGATGCTCCATCATAACTACGATTTACTACACCATTTAATTCAATACCAGGAAGCGGTGCTATATCCCAAAGACCTGCAATTTCAGGAGCGGCAAAGAGTAATTGGATATACATACCAAAGTCACCAATACCAACTGGAATATTACCGTATCTAAATTGGTTATAGAAAGAACCAACTTCAAGTGGCAGTGCATAAACAGTAAATAAATCACTCATTAAAGTCATTGCTGAAATCACTTCTTCTGAATCAAGCGTTGCACGTAGTGCATCTTGAGTATAAATCTTTCCACCATGTTGCATGATAAATGGCATCGTCGCACCAAATGATTTAAAGGCTGATGTTGAGGATAACATTGAATAGAAGTTCATACCATATCGTTGAAGTTCTGGTAACATGTCTAAAACATCATCCCAAGTGTCTGGAACATCTAAATTTAAATTATTTAAAATATCACGTCGATAGAATAAAACATTAAAGTTTTGAGTTTCTGGAATACCATAAACCCCATCTTGATAGATCAGTTGCATAAATGCACCAGGCATCATATGCGTTGTTAATTCATCAAAACCATCTAAGGTTGATAAATCAACTAATGAATTACGGATAGCAAAGTCATAAGGACGCCATCCAGCAACTCCCATTGCTAAATCTGGCTGTGTACCAGATGCGGTTGCTAAAATTAACTTATCTTCATTAGGCATTAATGAAATGTTAACTTTTATACCAGTATCTTGAGTAAATCCGTTATCCGCCATTTGTTGCATCAAGTTAACATATTGTCTACTTCTATTTACCCAAATATTCAGTTCATTTGGTTCTTTAATAATGCCAAATTGGTCAGAGAAAAAACTTGCAAAGAATCTTTGAATTTCATACCAGATACCTTCAAAGAAACCAGGGTTAGCTGGTTTAATCCAAGCTTCACTACCATGAACATAAAACTTATCAATTGTCAGTGGTGAGTCGATTACTAAAGGTAAGATGATACCAAGTCGTTGCATCACAGATGCAGTGGTACCAATTAATCGATTAATATTTTTTGGTACACTATTTGGAGCTGCTGCAAGTTCGTATAACCAACCATAAGCCATCTTTAGTCCTGCTGAAATATCAGAATCTTTCGCATTTTCTGTGATTTCAACATATAGGTTATAATCAGATTCAATAATTTCAGCAAATTGATTTAAGTCAGTAGCTAGATTAGGTAAATAATCTGTGATTTCCCAATCTCTATTTTCATCAATTTGATTACCTGTAAGTTTTTTAATGTCTAGTGCTAAATCATTAACACCACGCATAACTTTCGTAATATCTTGATAAATCTTACGGTAAGGTGCACTATTTACTGTAAGACCAATTCTATGTGTACCTGCTTCTAATAAGAAGCCATAATTTCTTTCATGGTCTCCCACTGTATAGTTTTGCCAACTACCTGAATCAAAAGAAATTGTTTTAGCTTCTTCAAATGGAATCTTACCATCGATAGTTAACGTTCTAAAAACACGTGTATTTTGTTTATTTTGGACTGCTTTAAATGTAATGTAGTAAAGTCCTGTTTGAGGGACTTCAATATCATAATAAACTGTTAAACCTGAGTTATCAAAAGTTGCCCCATCAAGAACATTAAGTCTGGCTTCAATTAAGCCAAATGGGGTATTGGTTGGATTTCTATCCGTACCATAACGAATCGATACATTATTCTTTAACGATACATTTTCAGCTTCAATTTCAATATAGTGATCATGCTTTAGATCTACCATATTTCCAATATAAGTATCATAACTAATCAATTCTTTTTGGTTTTCAACATAAATTTGGCCAATCAGAAAATAACCATTTACGGTCTCAATTTCAATTTGATTAACGCCTTCATCTAGTTTAAAGAGTAACCCTTCAGGATAAAGTCTTGAAGCATCTTTAAAATCGTCATGATACCACATACGTTTTTGAGTGGCATTAGGCATAATGTCATTGCCATAACGATCTTGATTAAATTCATTGGTTGTCTCAAAGAATGTTTTTAATGTTAATTGACTTGCTTCATAAAATGGATAACTACCATTTACCTTTAATGCGAGTTCAATTTCATGAATTGAGGTTGTTTCTGAATAATAATCTAATCCAATTTTGTATAGACCTGTTTGATTTACTGTGACATTAAAAGTGACCTTCTCGTTTGCACTTAACTTTTTGAATATAAATACATCACCATTTGATTCAACTGGTAAATCATTTTGATCTAAAAATTCTAGATAGGAAGGATCATTTATTAATGACCCTTCATCTAAATTGAATGTATTTGGCAAAATAACATCGCTAAACTCAATGTTATCTTGTATACCTTCTTGATACCAAAGATCTAAAACATCTTGGTAGTTATTTGTAATTAATGTATCTAGACTTACTGCAAACTCACGGTCAAAAACACCAGCCTTTGCAGGCGGTGTTAAGAAAATGACCAAGCAAGTTGTAAGTGCTAAGATCAGTAACTTTTTCATAGGATAATCCTAGTTAACTGTTTTCTTGTGCAAACTTTTCTAATGCAGCATCGAGTTCTTGTTTAGAAGTTATCCAGTGATTATTAGCAGCTGTTTGAAGTCCATTGATAACGTCGGCTAATTGTAATTCACCTTGAATAACTTTGTTGATGACCTCACCGATACCTTGAGTTTCATCATATGCACCATTTGCGCGGCTTAACCAATATCCTGGAGTTGTTTTCCATAGTGATTCTGAAATGAATGAATCATGTTCTTCAACAATCTTACGATATTCAGTCATATTAGGATAAAGTTCGAAATATGCATCAATTAATTCTTGGTCTTGTGCGATTGGAGCGAAGTTAATTGCACCAACTGAAGGATTTTCTTCAGCAATTTCTAATCTCTTCTTGTATCCTTCAACACCATAACCCATATATCTTGCAAAATCATACGCTTCTTCTCTCATTTGAGTGCCACGACCTACAGCAATATAGTCCATAATAACTGGAATTCTGTGGTTGTCACCAACACGTGGTGTACCAATAAAGTCGATATCGTGTTGATAAAGTGGAGATGCTGGATTATTGGTTGCACCAATCCAGTCACGAAGGTTATATGATGGAGCCCATTTAATCGATTGCTTACCTTGACTCCATGGATCTGTTGTTCCATATTGTACAAGTCTATCTTCATCAGGTAATGCATTTAATACATAACGATAATTTGTTGCAGCATCTGGTGTATAGTATTTCTTTTGTTCATTGACTGCATTTTGGAATGCAGTTGAATTTAAATGATAACCAGTTTCAAAATTAAATGTAAACCAGTCTAATGAAGCATCATATTGAGCTGGTAGCCATTCAATAAATGCTGAAACACCGTCAATACCAGCAATCCCTGTACCACCAACTTCTAAATCAAGACGGTAGTTCTTTTGAGCAGCTTGCATTAATTCTGTGAATGTCATTCCATATGTTACATCACGGTATTGATTAATTTCTTGATAAACTGTTCTATCGATAAAGAAACCATAATAGAACATGGCTTGAGGTAAAGCAAATAGATAATCACCAAATCGAGCACTATTTACAATATCATCTGGAACAAGTGCTAAATCAGGGTCTTCTTCTGCCAAATCACTCACATCTTCTAACCAACCTTGAATAATCCAGTTAGTAACATCAGCAACTTGGAATACATCTGGTAGTTTACCAATGGCTGCACGTGCACCAAAGAATTCTACCCATGACACATCAGTTTCAGAACCATCTTCGTTGACAGTTGTTGGTCTTGCAATAATTTCAATTCTGATTTCTGGATGTGCATCTTGATACGCTTGAATCAAGCGACGTTCAATGTTGTTGTCTTCAACAGTACCTAAATTCCATGCCGCATATGTCAGTACAGGACGAGTGTCTTGCTCTTGACATGATGCAAGGATGAATACTGATAAAAGAGCGATAATACTTACATAAAGTTTTTTCATAAATGAATCCTCCTTTAATTTGAAACGTTTCGAATATACTTAGTACCTATTTTGCTAAAAACTTTTTTAAACTGATTAATAACATCTTGTAGCGTTTATTTTTATCTATATACATTATAATGTATACGCTTACATTTTTCAAGATATTTACCCCTTGGAAAGGGCTATTTAGGCGCCCTATACCAAGGAGATTTCGATGTCTGAATTTTCTTTTTCAAGTAATTGTTTAGAGATCAACATACCACCTTTTCGGTATCTGTTATCATCTAGTCTTAAGACTGCGTGTGAGATATCTTTTCTATTTAAAATAACTCTGACTTTATCAATTAAAGTGTCTCCATAATTGATTGTTAACTTCTTATCATTGTAATGGAATGTTACTTTTAATCCCTTTAAGAAATCAGGTAACACCGGGTCAAGAATTAAACTACCCTCTTTAAAACGAATACCTAAAATGTTTGAAACAAATTGGTTAATATAAATACCAGGTCCTGATGAATATAATCTCCAACCACCTTTGACATCAATTGAGCCATTTCTAACTTTTTCAAATTGTTCTTTAGCTTCATATCTTGTATTAAAAGCGGCATCACTACTTGAGAAATACATGTTCGCTTGACGGATTCTTGCATTTTTAACGGTCTTTCTAATTTCAATTGGTGAAACTTCAAATAGACCTTGATATGCTTTATAAGGTGAACCAAGTTTAGCCATCGCTTCAATGTATCTAATATGCGCGTGCACATATAAAATACCAATTTCACGACCGAAGTTAGCGGCTGTTTCTGCTCTTTGGAAGTAAGTCTTTTCACCACCTCGGTAGGTTACCGCAGTATTCATTAATCTAACACCATCTGGATGTTTAAGATGATTATCAATAATTTCTACATGACGTTCTGCTTGTTCAGGATCAACCAATCCTGAAATGATACTTCTTGTTAGTGGTAAGAGTCTATATTTTAATCCTGTATTTTTATCTTCAGGATGAAGTAAGTATTCAACTTCATTCTTTTCTTTTTCAAAGACTACAAATCCTGCTGGAACATTATCCTTGATCATAATCTTTTCGTAATCTTTCTTAATGCGTTCTTTTAAGTCGCCACAACGTCTGCCAAGTGGTGAACCATCTAAGACTTTAGATAATGTATCTAATGCTTGGAATAAAAGTACTGGAGTCCATCCAGAAACCATATGGTCTGTCAATTTCTTATTTGCAGGTTGTAATGTATCATCCCAATCACCACCACCATAAGCTGGTAATGAGGTGCCTTCTATAAATGAATTTTGGATTGCGTTCAGTGTTTTATTGACATGTAATGCAAGGGTTGATTCATGTTCTACCCACTCACCTTTATGCATACTCATGAATGGTACTTTTTCTTTTAAGATATCTAGGTCACCAGTTTGGTAGATGTAATCCCCTAGTGCTTTAAGTGGCCAAACGATGATATCACCATGTGATTCATGTGCTTGTATATTATAGTATTTGTCATACATGAACCATTGAGGGAAATCATTGTTTTCAATAAATTGTCTTGAAAATACTTTGAGTAGAATCATTTTGATTAAGTCAAATCTTTGTGCAACAAAGAATAATTCTACTGGTCCTTGTAGGACGTCTCTTGTTCCCCAAGCAGCACCATTGGATTGTTCTAGTCCATGTGGACTTGCAAAATGAACTAATGCATTATGGGTATACCAGAAAACAGTATCCGTTAGTTTATCTAAATCATCTTGGTTTTTCTTTTGTTTAAGTTCTAACCCAGTTAATGAATGAATAAACTTAATATATGCTTTATGGTCTTCTTCAAAGTTAAAGTCAATATCTTTTAAATCATCAAAGCTAGCAGTTAAATCTAATGTGAAGGCGTTTTTGTCTTTGTAAGACATAACAAGTAAACCTTGTTGGTATGATTGATCAAAGATTAAACTTTCATCACCAATGGTGACATCTTCATGTGATTGATATCGATATTTTAATTCTGGATATTTAGATTTCACAAAGTCATTATTATCTGCTTTAAATAATACTTTGTTTCCTTCTACTATTCCTTCAATATCTCGAATGTATTCATTGTCACCTAATGTTAACTGGTTTGTTAAAACAAAATCATACTTCAATCCTTTTTCAGACTTGACTTCAAGTCTTGTACCAAATGCATCTTTTTTAACAAATGATCTAACTGTTAAGGTATCATCTTTTAGTTTGTAAACCCATTTAGCATAATTTACACCCATTTCATAAAGTGATGGTACAGCTAAGAGTTTTAATTTGTTTTGATCTTTAAGATATATTCTCAATCCACTAATTCTTTGATAATTAAGCGGGTTTCTTAAATCGTTATTTAACTTTTGAATATTGGTATTGCCCAGGACAATGTGAGATTGGAAAACCCCAAACATCCAGTTAGTTGTTGCAAACACTCTTTCAGTACCACTTAAGATATCACCTGAAATAAGTAAGTGACCATGTGGTCTTTCAAGTAAAGTTTCCTTTAACTTAGTAGCCACATGGACATGATCATCTGTAAAAAACGATAATATATGCTTCTTATCATCTAGCTCAACATGTCGCTTGTTCTTATATAATTTCTTTAATTCTTTTTGATCAAAATCATATGTTTCAAGTAATTCAATTGATAGTGGATTATAGTTTTTAAAACCTAAACTGTCCATGAAGTTTAAACATACTTCATGGTTATGGATAATATTTAGTTTTTCTCTTAAAATAGCTTCTCTTATTGGTTCATAATAACCATAGAAAGTGAAATACGAAACCTTTTCTGAAGTTATTCTTTTAGATTGAAGGGTTAAGTATGGGAACTCATATTGATAATTAATGTTAGGTAAATTTTGTTTTAAACCTTCTAATTCATTAGAAACTTTAAATTTGGTTTGAAAGATTTGGAAACCATCGGTTGCATAGCCAATCGTTTTATTTAAACTACCTAATTGTAAGAATTGAGGAACCCCTTGATTTTGACGTGATTGAATAACAAATCCATTTTCATCTTGGTATGCTTTATGGTCAGTATATTGTGCAGTATATGATTCTGATGATAGTACACTCCAAATACTTGCAAGACCAACATCTTGTCCATAGAATAACTCATATGATGTAAAGTCGTTTGACCCATCAAATAAAACATCATAATACCATCTATCTTTTTCAATCGTTAAAGTAACTTGGTACTTGGTGTTTTCTATCATACCTTGGTAGATAATTTGATTCTCAATGACTTTAAAACTACTTTTAGCCTTCAAACCTAAAAGTGGCTTTACATATTGATTACCATTTTTCTCGTAACGGATATAAATGTTTGCAGCTTGACCATCAATATAGTTACCACGTAATAAATTGATTTGTTGGTCTTTATAGCCGATTCTAAAGATATCGCCACTTTCTAAAATTTCGAATTGAAGTTCTTCAACTTTGATGATATCTCTTTTAATATTCGATAGAATCTTCATGTGGATTCCTCCTAAATTAATTCAAATTGTGCTTCTAGTAACTTATCAGAACTTGGTCCCACAAAGACGCTGAATAATCCTTTATCAACCTTTTGATTTAAGTTACTTCCGATATAAGTTAAATCTTTCTTATCTAAAATGAATTCGATTGTTTTAGTTTCAAAAGCCTTGAATTGAATCTTTTTGAAATTCTTTAATTCAAGTACTGGCCTTGATACTTCAGCAAAATGATCTTTAATATATAACTGAATGATTTCTTTGCCTGGTATTTTTGATTCATTGGTTACATCAATAAATACTTTTAACTTTTCTTTATTTAAGAGTTTGTCTTTCGATAATCTTAAATTACTGTATTTAAAGTTACTATAAGATAGACCATAACCAAATGGGTATAGCGGGGTTGAATCTAAATCCAAATAGAATGATTTATACATGTCTGGTTTTGATAGCGGACGACCGGTTGATAAGTAATTATAATAAACAGGTATTTGTCCAACACTTCTTGGGAAACTCATTGTAAGTTTTCCAGATGGATTTACTTTACCAATGATAATATCTCTAATACTTTCTGCAGCCATTGAACCTGGGAAGAAAGCTTCTAAGATACCATCAAATACATTTTCAATTCTAGTTAAATCAAGTGGACGACCATTAAATAAAATTAAACCCATTTTCTTTGAGGTATTTTGTTTAAGGTTTAGAATCATTTCTTCCTGGTTGTCAGGTAAGTTAATCATACTTCTAGAATGGGCTTCGCCTGACTGACTTCTTAATTCACCAGCAAGCACGATCACATAATCACAGGCATTCACCTTTTTATAATCAATATCCTTTCCATCACTTAAATAGTGGATATTTAATTTATCTTTTAATACTTCATAAACTGTTTTTGTTCGATGTTTATCCCCATGCCAACTCCATGGACCAATCATTTCATGATTATTCGCATAACGACCTATTAAAGCGATTTTACCTTTTTTAATCGGGAAGAATTGATAATCATTTTTAAGTAAAACAATTGACTCATGAGCAACTTTTAAAGCCTCTTTTTTGAAGGGTTCAGAGAAAACTAAAGCTTTTTCTCTTTCAATTGATGCACCTTTAAAAGGATCTTCAAATAAGCCTGCATCACGTTTAAGTTCTAAGACCCTCATGACTGCAGCATCTATGTCTTCTATCAAGACCTCACCATTTTTAACGGCTTGTTCTAAGTTTTTAAAATAAAGTGCGGTTGCCATCTCAATATCTAAACCAGCATTTAAACCCTTAACTGCTGCTTCATATTCAGTAGCACTTGTTCCGTGTGTAATTGTTTCTTTTAAAGATGCATAATCAGAGATTGTAACACCTTTAAATTTCCATGATTTTCTTAAAACATCTTTTAATAAATATGCATTCGTTGTTGCAGGAACACCTTCAAAAATATTAAAGGATGTCATAATCATTCTGGCACCTGCTTTAATCCCACCTTCATAACCGGATAAGTAATTTTGGTGTAGATTCAGTCTTGACATATCAACTGTGTTATAATCTTTGCCTGCTTCTGCTGCACCATAAGCTGCATAGTGCTTAATACATGCTGCAACAGAATTATTTGAACTAATATCTTTACCTTGAAATCCTTTAACTTGCAGTGCTGCAAAGCGTCTATTTAAGTATGGGTCTTCACCAAAAGATTCAACGACTCTACCCCATCTTGGGTCTCTCACTAAATCAGCCATTGGTGCAAACGTTACATGAATACCTGCTGTTTTAGCCTCAATTGCTGCAATCTCTGCTGATCGTTTAATTAGTTTATCATTCCATGATGCAGCAAGCCCTAGCGGAACAGGAAAGATTGTTTCATAACCATGGATAACATCAGCCATAAAAATTAACGGAATTTTATGACGACTCTTAGCTAGATAACTTTTTTGAACTTCAATCATTTCTCTTGCATCACCAATGCCTAAAACACTTCCCGCTAAGAAAATTTTATCTTCACCAACACCAAGCTCAGCTACTGGACCAGCAATTTCAGTTTTGGTATCTCTTATAAAGAAGTGTGGAGAAATCATCGTTAATTGACCGATTTTTTCCTCTAATGTTAAGCTATTGAGTAAGGCTTTTAAATCCATGTTATACACTCTCTCTTCTAATGATTTGAGCTTCTGGATCAGATAATGGATAGACATTTTTATGATTTAAAACTCTGGTTAAGAATCCAGCAATTTGACGTCCCCATTCAAAGTGATTAATTTCAATTGTTGTTAGTTTAGGTGTTAAATAATCTGTAAGTGCGATACCATCAAACCCCGCTAATGCAATGTCCTCTGGTATTTTGATGCCTTTTTCATTAAATGCTTTAATCATTCCGACAGCAAGTTCGTCATTGGCACAGTAAACAAATTGAGGACGTTCTTTGGCATCTGCTAGTTCTAATCCTCGTTGATAACCTGAGGCGGTGGTGAAATCACCATGAATGATCGAAAAAGGTTTTAATCCTTTTTCTTCTAATGCTTTATTAAATCCAATTAAACGTTCTTGAGAGTTGAATGAATCCTCTGGACCAGAAATAATTGAAACCTTTTGATATTTCTTTTCATCTAGAATTTTCACCATAAAATCATGAACGAGTTCTTTATTTCTAATCATTGAGTGGAATATATTTTCCCCATCTAAGTATCGATCTAAGACTACAATCGGATGATTCTTAGAATAGTGAATAATCTCTTGATCAGGAATATTCGAGTCAAAGATAACTGCTGCATCTACACCTCTTTCACGAAGGAGAACAGATGATGCTTTACCGCTTGAAACGATAATGTTATAGTCTTTCTTTTGGAGCTCTAAGTTAATCCCTTCGAGTAAATCAGAGAAAATCGGACCTGAGAACCCATAGATGAATACCCCAATATTTCTTGATTTTCTTGTTTTTAGATTTCTAGCATGTGCATTTGGGTAATAACCTAGACTTTCAGCAACCTCTAAAATACGTTCTTTTGTTTTAGGATGTACATTCGGTCTATTGTTTAGTGCATATGATGCAGTCGATATTGAGACTCCTGCTTTTTTTGCAACATCTTTAATTGTCATAAATTGTTAAACTCCTTTGATTGATAGTATGGCAGCATAAGGAGGTAGGATCATTCTTTTAGCAAGTTTAATATCATAGTTAGATAAAACAATACTAAATCCTTTAGTTTCTTCTAAATGAATTTCTTGTTCCTTATTTGTTAAATTTGTAATAATTAAAGCTTCATGTGTTTGATTAAATCGCTTATATATAAATGTTGATGATGCTTCTTGATCTAAACATTTAAATTCACCATCTGTGAATACATCAAATGCTTTTCTGATTTCAAATAATCTTTTAGAAAAATGGTAAACAGAATCATCATCATTTAATTCAAGTTCAGCATTGATTGTTTGATAGTTAGGGTTAACTTCTAACCAAGGTTTTACATCTGAGAATCCTGCAAATGGTTTATTATTCCATTGGAATGGCGTTCTTGAATTATCACGGCCTTTTGAATAGATTGACTTCATAATTCTTTCGTGAGGCCATCCTAACTGAGTTGCTTCGTTATACCAATTTAATGTCTCAACATCTTTATATGATTTTAAATCATCAAATTTAATACCTGTCATACCAATTTCTTCACCTTGATAAACATATGGTGTACCTTTTTGACCATATATCATAAGGAATAGCATTTGACCTGATTTGACTCTATAGCTTTCATCACCAAATCGACTAATTTGTCTTGGTTGATCATGGTTAGATAAGAATAATGAATTCCATCCTTTTTCTTTAAAAATTTCATGATTCTTAATAAATACATTTTTAAGTTCTTTAAAGTCAACTGGTTTAATATGCCATTTTGATTTCCAAGCTTCTTGGTCAACTGATAAATGTGAGAATTGAAATGTCATATGCAGTCCAGAATTTTCTATGGAAGTTAGTTCACCAGCACGTTCTTGAGAAATGCCTCCCATCTCACCAACGTTCATAATGTCTCTACCTTTAAAACATCTTTCCCACATCTCAAAAAGATAAGTTTCTAAATAAGGACCATCACCAATCTTACCATTTAAAACATCTTTACCAATGAGTTCAATAACATCCATTCTAAATCCATCAACACCTTTATCTAACCAGGAATTAATCATTTGATAGATTTCTTCTCTCATTTCTTTATTATGCCAGTTTAAGTCGGGTTGTCTGCGAGAGAATAAATGAAAATAATACTTATCTAAATGCTCTACATATTCCCAAGCAGAACCTGAGAAGACTGAACCAATTTCTGGTTTAGCTTCTTTATTCCAAATATAGTAATCATGATATTTAGAGTTAGGGTTATTCAGTGCTTCTTTAAACCAAATGTGTTCATCACTCGTATGATTGACAACTAAATCCATGATTAATTTCATACCACGACTGTGAAGTCCATCAATTAATTCTTGTAAATCTTCCATTGTTCCAAACAATGGGTTTACTTTTGTATAATCACTAATGTCATAACCGTTATCATCCATTGGAGATTCATAGACTGGTGATAACCAAACCACATCAACCCCATATGATTTTAAGTAATCTAATTTACTAATAATTCCTTTTAAATCACCAACGCCATCTGAATTAGAATCTTTGAATGACAATGGATAAATTTGATAAACTAAGGCATTCTTCCACCATTTTATATTTTTTTCCATTCTAAGACTTCCAATCCTTTCTTAATCATTGGGTGATTCATAAAACATTCAACAACATCTTTTGATAAATATGCGTTTGCTGCTAGTAATTCTAAACCTTTATCAATTGTAATATATCTTGTTGAATACCAAGGTTTTTCACCTTCAAAGTTATATGCATCAATAAATCCATATTTACCCCAAACATGTGGAAGTTCTTTCATATAAGTGATTGCTTCGATCACATCTTCTGAGTTAGTAATTAAAGAACCAATCATACCATTAGGTGCAACTGTTCCATCTGTTATAACTTCATTAAAAGCGTTAGGTAAGCAATGGAATACACCATAACCTGTTGGTGTACTTGATGCTGTTAAACCAAATGTATGCTTACTAAATGTTTTGTATAAATGATAATTATCTAAATTCCATAATTTATGTCCTATGGTTGCTAGTCTTAGGTTCTCAAACCAAGAGAAATTAAACTTATCAACCCAGGTTTTACCATCCATCCAACAAAGTGGATATTGATATACAAAGATTGTGTTCCCAGGCGAAATGTAATATGAAACATCTTTATAAGTGCCTAAAACTCTTTCAAACCCTTCATATAAGTCATTTGCTAGTTGTTTATTTAATTGATTAGAACCAGCAGCAATTAAGTACATTGGTATTTGTTCTGCTAGCATATGCCATTGAAAGATAAAGCCAGGTTTCCCTTGTACATAGGCACCATTTTTCATTGGATTATATGCCATGTAAAAACGTTGTTTACCTTCATGCGTATGAACAAAGTGTAACCAATCCACACGATTTAGAATCAAATTTGAAAGTTCTTGTACCTTTTCTTCTTTGAAAAATTCAGCTACTGTAATCACACCACATAAACATAACATCGTATCAACAGTTGAATATTCACTCTTTTTAGATATTGTAGCTTGATGGAAATCTACAAAGTGCACAAAGAATCCTTTATACTCTGGTACATTATATGCAAGTGTATGCAAAGTTTTAGTTACTTTATCTAACGCTTCTTCATATGACATGTATCCATATTTAACAGCAATGACATACCCAGATAATAGAAAGCCAGTTGCTGCAATTGAGGCAACATTCGTTTCATTATGATCTAGTGTGAGGCCATAGCCAGGTTCATTTTCATTGTAGTTTGTTAAGTCTTTAAGTAAACTGAATGCTGTTTCTTGTATATCTTTGATCAGTTTGATCTGATTTTCAGTCATAATTGTTTCCTCACTTGAAACGTTTCGATACATTCCTATTATACATAGTGAATAACGATTTTGCAACCGTTTACATGATTTTTAAAAAAATTCAAAACTACATAAAAAAATAAAAAAGCATGCTAGGAGATTATCCTTACATGCTTCATAATTTATTATTTCTTGATATATGTTCTTTGATATAAAGAAATCTTTGATAGTTGTACATTAACTTCGTCATCAAAATCTGCATCAACATCATTCTTTGGAATATCAGTTAACATCTTCGCATATGCTTCAAATGTTAGACTATCTCTGTTTTTAAGTAGTGCTTCATGTATATCTTTTAATAAATGCTTTTTATACCCTGCAACTAGTATGCCTGAGAAAAACTCACCAACTGCACCAGAACCATAACTAAACATACCAATTCGATCTTTACTCTTTAATTTTCCATTTTCAAGTAGAGATATTAATGATAAATATAGCGAACCTGTATAAATATTACCTACTTCTTTGTTATAGATTGTAGATGCATCAAAGTTCTTAAATAATTCAGGATGGGTTGAAGGACGACCTAACATTTGTAGACTTCTTAAACCAATCTTGGTGTATGGAATATGAAAATTAATTGCTTTAAAGTCTTCTAATGTTCGATTTGTTTTTGATAAATAGTTTTCATAAGTTGTTTTAAAGAATTTCTTATATTGTTCATTTGAGAAATGTCCATCAACTAATGCATAATCCAAATTGATTGGACGCCAAAAGTCATAAACATTAGATGTTTGGACTGCATAACTATCTTCTAGTACCATGATTTTAGGATTTCTTGTGACTAACATTGAAACTGCACCAGCACCTTGAGTAGGTTCACCATCAGTTTCAAGGCCATAACGTGCAATATCAGATCCGATGACTAAAACTTTTGAATGAGGATTTTGTAAGATATGTCCTTTAGCAAAATAGAGTCCAACAGTAGCGCTATAACACGCTTGTTTCAATTCGATGACGCGAATATCTTCACGTAAGCCTAGGATTTCTGCAAGATGAGTGGCTGCAGCTTTAGAGTGGTCAATTCCACTTTCTGTGGCAAAAATAACTAAATCTATATCTTTTTTATCTTCTTCTGTTAAATAATTTAAGGTAGCATTAGCTGCCATTGATACAATATCTTGGTTAATAGGTGTAATCGCCATCTTATTTTGTTGAAGGCCATTGGTATACTTTAAAGGGTCAACTCCACGTGCTTTTGCTAGAGTATCTAAAGATAGGTAGTATTTAGGTACGTAGAATGATATTTTGCTTATTCCTATTTTCATGAATAGACTCCTTTATTATCGAACTTGCAAAAAAATTATACCACAGAGGAAGATAAAATAACCCCTAATGCGTGATATAATGTGATTTAGCGAGGTAGTTTAAGATGCCAAATTCATTTAAACACTTTAACAAAAAGTCTATCAAAGATAGAATCGAAGTTTTAAAAAACGAAAACCTCTTTGAGGATTCATTAAATCAAAAAACTGATGAAGAAACATTTAACCATATCATCGAAAACTTTGTAACAACATATGAACTAGGGTTAGGCATATCACCCGATTTTTTAATTGATGATAAATACTATCATATTCCGATGGTTACTGAAGAACCATCCGTAGTCGCTGGAGCTACCCATGCTGCAAAAATCATTGAGCGAAATGGTGGATTTAAAATTAAGTCTGTTAAGCGTCAAATGATTGGTCAAATCATTTTTAGAAATGTAGTAAATTTTGATGAATTAAATAATTTAATTAAATCATTAGAACCTAAATTACACACATTATCAAAAGAGGCACATCCTAACATCTACCAGTTTGGTGGTGGGGTTACCGAATTTAGATTCGAACAAAAAGCATATAACTTTGCATGCTTGTATGTCGTTGTTAATACTAAAGATGCCATGGGAGCAAATACAGTGAATACTATTTTAGAGTATTTAACTCAATTCTTCCGTAATGAATATAAACTAGATATCTTAATGTCCATATTATCTAATCTAGCTACCGAGTCAGTTGTAACTGCAACAACAAAAATTAAAGCATCCACATTAAAAGATGGTTTAAAAACCGCTCAAAAAATTCATGATGCATCGCTTTATGCAAAAGTTGACCCATATCGTGCAACTACCCACAATAAAGGTATTATGAATGGTGTAACAGCATTAATGCTTGCAACCGGTAATGATACAAGAGCAGTTGAAGCAGGTGCACATGCTTTTGCATCAATCTCAGGTAAATATCAACCACTTGCTACATGGGAACTTGTTGGTGATGAATTAATCGGAAGTATAACACTTCCACTAAATATCGGTGTTGTTGGAGGTTCGATGAATCTTCTACCTAAAGTGAAATTATCAAGAAAGATTTTAGGTATTACGACTGCAACCGAACTCATGAAAGTTGCCGCATGTCTAGGTTTAGCTCAAAACTTTGCAGCACTTTATGCTCTAACAACAGATGGTATTAATAAAGGACATATGAAACTTCATGCAAGAAATGTCGCACTAGAAGCCGGTGCGTTAAAAGATCAAGTTGAAGATGTCGTTAACCATTTAATAAAAACTAATTCAATCACAAAAGAATCCGCAATCAATTACTTAAAATCAATGAAAAAATAGAAGCAAATTCAAATGAAATCTATATTACTGGTATAAACTCAAGATATTGTGTAACCTTTACAACTGTCGCATCATTTGATCGAGGGTATCAAACAGTAATTATTGAAGATTTAGTTGATACTGTAAATGCCAGTAAAATCTATGGATATAAATCACTTGATATCACCGATTACACATAAACTGTATTCTTTAATTCTGGTGTCATTGAATTAATTGAATCAACTGATATAGAGTAAAAAACTTCCTATCATGGAAGTTTTTTTATTTAATAGAGTTTTGTTTCTGATTAAATAATGCTTTGATGTGATCTAAAATATGTTTATTTGAGATTCTTTTTTGATCAGCTAACCAATTTGCTGTATCAAGTATCGTTTCTTCAAAAGCTCTTGGTTTATATCCGAAAGTTAACGATGCTTTCTCATGCGAGAAAGTACCACGAGAGTTTAAAGTATCAATCGAATATCTTGTAAATATTAATGGTTTTTTATTTCTTTTATCCCATCGTTCAATGATTGGAGCAAATAATCTAACAAACCATCTTGCGAAAACCCATGTTTTTCTTTTTCTTCCAGATACTTCTTTTAGTGTACCAAACATTCTTTTTAAATCGATATTTTCACCCGATAAAATATAACATCCTAAATTCGTACTCAAGGATGAAAGATAAATACCATAACTAACATCTCTAACATCTACAAAATCATATTTACCGTTAATTCTTGATGATAATTTTTTATTCAGGTATTTCTCAATCACTTGTGTCATATGACCTTTTCCATAATCATAAGGTCCAATAATTCCAGATGGATGAATAATCGTTACAGGATAACCTTCTTTATATTTATCATAGACAAGTTTTGAGGCAATAGCTTTTGACTTAGCATAATGCCCTTTAACTTTATTTGGATCAAAATGATCTGTTTCAGTAATCACGGTGTCAAATTCAGGTTCAGGGATTGCATGTACTGAACTCACATAAATAAACTGTTTAACCCCTTTATCTAAAGCAATATCCAAGATATTTTTGGTACCTTCAATATTCACCTTATCAAGTGAAGTAGGTTTTTTAGTTGCTATGGAAACAATTCCTGCAGCATGTATCACAATCACATCATTCATTTGATAGTTGGTGTCTGTTAAATCAAAAAGCGGTTCAATTGTTTTTTTATCTGTAATATCGCCGTTGTAAATCTTACAGCCTAAAGTTTCAAGCAAAGTATCATCTTTAGCAGGTAAATCAAAAGCTCTTACCTCATGTCCTTTACTTTTAATTAATCTAACTAAGTTATTGCCAAGATGCCCTTTGGCACCAGTAATGATATATAACACTTAATATACCTCCATTCTGTAATTTCAAATGTGCATTTAAAATCTGTATTTACATTTTATACCCAATGTTATATAGTAAAGGTGTAAATAATAATTGAAATGACGTTTAAAATGGGAGTTAAGTAAATTATGAGAGATGAATCTATTAAGAAATTAATCATTCAATCAACAAAAGAATTGATTAAAGAAAAAGGTGATGTCACAATTAAAGACATCGCCGATTATACCCATGTGAATATTGCTGCTGTAAACTATCATTTTAGTAGTAAAAATAATTTAGTCCAAATTGTTATTTCAGATATCATGACTGAATTTAAAAGTGATATTTTAACAAAAGTTAAATCTTATGACCAAGATTTGGTAGATTTAGAAGTCTTTTTAACTGAAATTTTATCACTGACTTATAACTTTATATTCACTCATAAAGGTGTCATTAAATACTTGTTCTTAAACTTAAATCATCAAAAAGATTCTGCTGCACAACTCTTTGAAGTATTCTTCCAAGATAATGAATTTTTAAACGTGGTATATGATAGTTTAAGTCGATATACTAAAACAGATAACCCGAAAGAACTATTAATCAAATATTTAATGATTTTCTCATCATTTATGATGCCACTATTTATTGAACTGTTTGAATCTAAACAAACCAATTACCAAATTGATATGATTCACGATAAAGACTATAAAGATATTTTCATCAAGAAACTAATTAATTTAATCAAATCATAAAAAAAATCAACCGCGAGGTTGATTTTTAATATTTATCTTTAATTAATGAACTAACTAAAAAATTAATTGAAAGAAGCGTTAATGTACCTATCATAATTGTCCCCATAAGATCAAAAGTCACATTACCACCTTCTAGTAAAAATGCAGTTATAAAAATAAATACTGGCATACCTAATAGACCTGAAATCCAAAGAGAAACACTTTTTTCAAAATACTGTGTTTTAAGTTGATTTCGAGCTAGAAATAAACAAACTATGATAATCCCGAAAAAGATGAGTTCTAAACCATTGTTATTAAATGGATATCCATTTTTACCAAACATGAACCAGTAATAATTATTAAGTACAATCAAATATGCGATTAAAACATAATACCCCAAAGTAAATAATACTTTTTTCATTAAATCCCCCTTGGATTTGAAATGTTATCTTAATTATAGTTTAAAATCTGGATATCTTTGATGGAATAACCTTTTCACTTCTAACATACTTCTTAAATCTGTGAGCATATGATATAAAAGTGCTCTTGTTTCAAATTCATTTCTTGTTTTTGGAAGTGGTTGTTCTTTAAACTTAGAAATTAACCCGTTTAAGATTTCAACTTGTTTATCCGCTTTATTTTCATCACCTATATCAAATGATAGTTGTTCAATATATCGTGCAATCTCTTTTTGATGATTGTGTTCCTCATTTAATTTAAATGCACTATCATACATATGATTCATGTAATAAAGTTGATTGCGTCTGGCATATAGGTATGCCACATAAGCTAAATCATTTGAAAACACACGGTTTCTATCTTGTAGTTCTGCTTTTTCAATACGCATAAGAATTTGTTTACTCATGCGTTCAAAATGTTCTTTAAATGCTTCTAAATCTTTTGTTTGATTTAGAACAATCGATAACATATATAAGTGGTCTTGAAGCATAGCATCAATTGACTTAATATCTGTAACAATGCGTTTATGCCAACTTTCAGGATAAAGTGTATTGACAACAAGGGCCACACCAACTGCAACACTAATGATTAGAATTTCTTCTAATAAAAACATCATGTCAAATTGTCCTAACGTATAAACGTGATTCACAAGGACAATCCCTGGGACTAAACCAATTTCAATTTTCGTTAAATACGACCCTAAAACAAATAAGAATATAAAGATGACAAATGTGTAAAGTTCAAATCCTATTAAAACAAATAACAAAGTTGATAGGAGTAATGCGAGGATGACATCACTCAGTCTTTTAACCCCAAGTACTAAAGAATCTTTCTTCGTTGGTGATACACATAGGATGCCTAAGATACCTACTAATAGGAAGTTATCGATACCAATTAACCAAGCAATTAAGCTTGAAGTGACACCAACTAAAGTTATTTTTAATGTTGTTGATAGGATTTGTGTATAGTTCATTTATATACCTTGTTCCATAAGAATAAATCTGCAAGTACGATTGCAAGTGCATTTTCTACAACAATACCAGCGCGACGTACAATCGCAACATCGTGTCTGCCTCCAACTTGGAATTCTTGTTTTTCCTTTGTTTCCATGTTGAATGATGTTTGTGGTTTAGCAATGCTTGAGGTTGGTTTTACAAAAACTTTGACAACAATCTCGTTACCGTTTGAAATACCACCAGAAACACCACCTGAATGATTCGTTAAAGTTTTACCAGTTTCGTCTTCGTAAACATCATTAAACCATGATCCAACCTGTCCAACACCTTCAAAACCCGTTCCAATTTCAACCCCTTTAACCGCTGGAATTGAAAACATCATTTGTCCAATTTTAGAATCCAGTTTTTCAAACATTGGTTCACCTAAACCAACCGGAACCCCTTTAACACGTACTTCAATTATACCACCAACAGATTCACCTTTTTCCTTAACTTCTGCTAAATATTCATCTAATTTAGACATATCTTTTAAAGTACCAACTTGAATCAATTGATTAGAGAATTGATATGGCATCATTTGTTTAGCAATCGCTCCGGCAACAACAATTGGGGTAGTTAATCTACCTGAGAAACGACCACCACCACGATAATCATGGAAACCATTATATTTAACAGAGGCTACATAATCAGCATGACCTGGACGAGGTTGTTTAACTAAATGCGAATAATCTTTTGATTGAACATTCTCATTTTTAATCATCACATGTACTGGTGAACCAGTTGTTAGATCATTAAAGATTCCAGATGTCACATGTAGTTTGTCTTCTTCAACTCTAGGTGTTGTTCCGACTGCACCCGGACGTCTTTTAGCCAAATCTTCATTGACTTTATCCCAATCAATTTTCAAACCTGGAAGTACACCATCAATGACACAACCAATCGCCTCTTGATGCGATTCTCCATAAATAGTTACTTTAAATAATGTTCCAAACGTGTTCATAGAATTGCCCCCTTTATATGTTTTAATAATTCATCTGTTATTTTAAACTCTTTTTGATGCCAAATAGACTCAGCTTTTATGCCTTGAATGATTAACATGTTAATTCCATTAAATGCATGTTCTGCAAAACGCATTAATTTTGTTTCAAGTGGATTGTAGATTAAGTCAAAAACAATTTTACCTTTAACAAATTTTTGATCAAGTGGTGATGAATCTTGATTAGGATACATGCCAACCGGAGTTGTATTAACAATAACATCATAATCCTTAGGATTTAAATCATCATATCCAATCACTTCACCAAAATCCTTATCAAGTCTTTTAGTTCTTGAAACAACTTGAATCTTATATCCTAAATCATTAAGTACATGATAGACTGCCTTTGCTGCACCACCGGTACCTAAAATAAGAAATCTTTTGTCCTTTAAATCAAGACCTGACTTTTCAATCAGACCTTTAAAACCATCGTAATCCGTATTATCACCAATTATTTTTTTATCCTTTAAATAGATTGTATTAACAGCACCAATCTTTTTAGCTTTCTCTGTTAAATCATCCAATAAAGGTATTACTTTTTCTTTATAAGGAATCGTCACATTAAGTCCAGAATTATGACCATTTCTGACTTCTTCTAAAATCTTTTTCAATTGATTTTCTGGTATCGAATGAACCAAATACGTCAAATCTAAATCAAAAAATGAAGCGAATGCATCGTGTAATTGAGGTGATTTAGTATGTGATAATGGATAACCGATGATTCCTAATCTTTTCATTTTTCCATTTCCTTTGAAATATCCATAAAGAGTTTAAAGATCTTTTCATAATATTGCCAGTCAGCTTTATTAGATACCAATCTTTCTTTAGACTCTAGAACTTGTTTTTCTCTTATTGGATCAAAGATTGGTAAATTATTGTCTTTTTTATATTGACCAATCTCTCTTACTAATTTAAATCTTTCTTCAAGTAGTCTTACAAGTTCTTTATCGGTTTGGTCAATTGCCAAACGTAATGTATCCAGTTTAGTCATTTATGATACCTCCTAAGGATTTAAACACTTCAAAGAATGTTGGGTAACTTTTTGAAACGACTTTTTCATCATCAAGTGTGATTGGGCCATCCGCTTTTATGGATGCAATCGCACATGCCATGGCGATTCTATGATCACCAAAGGTAGATAATGTAACATTACCTTTCAAGTTCTTTCTGCCATGAATTTTAACTGAGTCTTCAAAGACTTCCATTAAAACACCCATTTTAGAAAGATTTTCTACCATAGCAGCTAAACGGTCAGATTCTTTTATACGAAGACGTGATGCATTCTTTATTTCTGTGATACCTTCTGATAATGCACCTAAAACCATAAGTATTGGACCTAAATCTGGTGTTTGTCCAATATCGATTGAAATCCCTTTTGTCTGATTTGGTTTAATTAATAAACCTTCTTTAGTGTATGAAATATCTCCACCCATATCTTGAGCAAATCTAACAATTTCTTTGTCACCTTGAAGACTATCTTCTCTTAAGTTCTTTAGAAGGATTTCATCACCAAGTAAACCTGCTACAACAAAGAAAGCTGCTCCACTAAAATCACCTTCAACAGATGCTTTCATTGGTTTATACTTTTGATTACCTGGAATAATAAACTCATACGCTTTATTAATAATTTCTACCCCAAATTGTTTGATCACATCGAGTGTTAAATCAACATAACCTTTAGACTCTAGCGGTGATGTTAAAACAATTTTAGAATCACCATCAACTAGTGGTAATGCGTAAAGTAATCCGGTTACAAACTGACTTGAAACATTTCCAGATAAAGCGTAAGTTCCCGCCTTAAGTGGTCCTTTAACTTCTAGTGGTAACCACTTATCTTTCGGATGTTTAAAGTGATAGTTACTAAACATTTCTTCATACACATTTTGTGGACGTTCTGGTAATTTACCATGTCCAACAAAAGTGATTGGTTCATCTTGAAGCATCGCAATCGGGATTAAAAAACGAAGCGTTGATCCAGATTCATTTGCATCTATGACATCATGTATTCTTCTAATTTTTGAACCTTCAATTTGATTGCCATTAATCTTTGCCCCTAAAGAAATAAGTGCTTTAGTTGTTGCAACTAAGTCATCAGAATCAAGAATGTTATTGATTTCTGATTGACCTTCTGCAAGCGCAGCAGCAATCATATATCTATGAGATAAACTCTTAGATGATACAACATGAACAGTTCCTTTTAATTTATTGGGAGTAATCTTTAACATTAAAACTTAACTCCTTTTACAATTTCTAATTCACCAATGTTTCTTGCAAAGATAAATCTTAATCCATCTGCAAGTTGTTTTTTATCGGTAGTAATAAGTGGAATAAATAACTCTTTTTCTAAGAGTGGTTCACGCACTAATTTTAATCTTAATAATATTTCCTTAACTTCGTCATAAAGCCATTTTGGAGATATACCACGCGCGTTACCTTCTTTTAAACTCATAAGCATTCCATAGGCTACTGCAACCCCATGCTTAATTGCATAATCGTAATGACGTTCAATAGCATGTCCAAAGGTATGACCAAAATTTAAATACATTCTTATGTTTTCTTCATATGGATCTTTTAAAACTATTTTTCTTTTAACTTCAATTGCTTGAACTAACTTTTCTATCGTTAATGTATCATTTGATTTTAAGTATTCAAATAAATCTTTATCATCAATAATTGCAGCTTTGACTACTTCTGCTAAACCATTTCTGTATTCTTCAATTGGTAATGTCTCTAAAACTTGCGGGTCAATTAGAACGACTCTAGGATTTTTAAATACACCAAGTAAATTCTTACCCTCAGGTAAGTCAATGCCTGTTTTACCACCAATCGATGAATCTACCATAGCAAGTAAACTAGTTGGTATTTGAATAAAAGGAACACCACGGTATAATGTTCCAGCAACAAAACCTACTAAGTCACCAATCACACCACCACCAAAAGCAATCAATAAATGATTTCTTTTCATACCTTGATTGATTAAGTACTTAGATAATTGTTCATATGTTTGAAGTGATTTTGAATGTTCACCTGGCTCTACTGCAACAATGTGAACATCAAAATCTTGTAATGCTTCCTTTAGTTTTTGTTCATAAAGTCTAAAAAGATTTTTATCTGTAACAATAAAAACTTTTTCATATGGATAGACTTTCTTAATGTGTTCTTTAAGATTCGCTAGAAGATTATCTTCAATTATAATATCGTACTCATTTACGTTTAAAATCATCGAATAAAATCCTCTTTTCTTTGGCATCTCTTAATGCTTTTTTAATATCTTCTACTTTATCATTTTGAATATCGTTTTTTAGCTTTTCTAAAACTTTTGTAAAGTGTTCAATCTGTTCAATCAATGGACCCTTATTATCTAAGAATAACTCAGTCCAAAGATCTTCATTAATTTTAGCGATTCTTGTTAAGTCACGATATGAATCCCCTGTTGCCAATTTCGTATGTGGTTCATCTTCACTTAACATCAGACCAACTGCCAAAAGATGAGTTAATTGAGATGTGTGTGCAATCAACTTATCATGTTCTTTTGCTGTAAGTCTAGTGATTCTACCAAAACCTAACATCTTTCCTAATGCCTCAATTTGATTGTAATCAACTTCATTAACGTTTTCGTTTTTAATCACTAAGAAGTTGGCACCATCAAACATCGTGACATCACGGTTAAAATAACCTCTTTTTTCACGACCAGCCATTGGATGATGAGGGACATATCTAACTGATTTTGGAAAAATTTTATCTAATTCTTCAACTAGATGTAATTTACTACCTGCTAAATCTGTAACTAATTGGTCTTTAAATAAGTTTTTATGCTTCTTAACAAATGTAATATTATCTTTAGGATATAACGCTAAAATAACTAAATCCGAAGTTTTAATTTCATCTAAATTTGAAGACAAAATAACTTTGTCTTTAACAGCTTCAAAGTTCACTTGTAAGTCCATATCATACCCATGAACTTCATTACCTAAATCTCTTAATTTTTGAGCATAACTCGCCCCCATCAAGCCTAGCCCTACGATAAAAATCTTCATCTGACGATTTTTTTATCTAGTACAGTTGATAGTGTTTCTAACTTATCCATCATCTGACTAAATTTCTTAGGTTTTAAGCTTTGTGGTCCATCGGATAAAGCACGTTCTGGATCATGATGGACTTCAACTATAATACCATCTGCCCCAACAGCCATTGATGCAAGTGATAATGATTCAATCATTTCCCATTTACCAGCAGCATGTGATGGGTCAATAATTACTGGTAAGTGTGATAATTCTCTAACGGCTAATACTGCTGAAATATCTAATGTATTTCTTGTATATTTTTCAAATGTTCTAATACCACGTTCACAAAGTATGACTTGCTCATTACCTGATGCCATAATATACTCAGCACTCATTAACCACTCTTCAATCGTGTTTGACAATCCACGTTTTAATAAAACAGGGATATTTGTTCTACCTACTGCTTTAAGTAAGTCAAAGTTTTGCATATTCCTAGCACCAATTTGGATGATATCAGTGTATTTTACAAACTCATCTAAATGTTCAGTACCCATAAGTTCTGTGACAATTGCCATACCAAGTTTATCAGCAACTTTTCTCATCATCTTTAAGCCTTCAATGCCTAATCCTTGAAATGCATAAGGTGATGTTCTTGGCTTAAAGACGCCACCTCTTAAAATCTTAGAACCAGATGCTTTTACAGCTTCTGCAATGATGGTTAATTGTTCTTCTGATTCAACAGAACAAGGTCCTGCCATAACAACAAATTCATCACCACCAATTTCTACACCATTCTTTAATGTAATAATTGTTCTTTCTTGACGGAATGCTTTACTTGCAAGTTTGTAAGGGCTAGAAATTCTAGTCACATTTTCAACACCTGCAAATACTTTAATTTGATCTGCATCAAGTGATTTAGTATCACCTAGAATACCAAATAAAACAATTTCACTACTTGATGCATCTTTGATACCAAAACCTTTTTTTGTTAGGTAATCTTGTAACTTCTTAATTTCTTCAGATGTTACGTTTTTCTTCATTTGTACGATCATATCGTCATCTCTCCTTTTGGAATAAAAAATCCTCGAAAGGTATGTACCTTCGAGGAGTCATCTTTTAAAGTATGCTTCTGTTTGGTAACATTCCTTATTAACTAAAACCACTAAAAAGGAATGCACGTTTATGCAAGTCCTTTTACATTTGATAGTAATAATAATAAGCAAATGTATTTAAAAACATGAGTTACCAACTTCCTTTTGTTTATTATATACTATCATACTGCTTTTAATTTTACAATTATAAATATTTGGATGCACGAAAAACTGTAAAAGAAAAAGTATGTTTAACCTAAAAAGGTTAATAAGTATTAAAATTTATCTTATTTTTAACTCTTATAGATTAAATCTTATGTTGTGAATATTAAAAAACACCTTAGTGATTACTTCCAAGGTGTTTTGTTGATTTTTATTGTTTTCTAATCCAACCTAAACCGATTGCCTTAGGTCCAGTATGTGCACCAACAACCGGAGTTAGATACGAAGATACAATTTCGCGGTTCGGATAAACTTCATGAATCAATTCAGTCATAAGTGCTACTGCTTCATCATTATGTGCATGTGAAATGAAAGTTAAGCAATCCATACCTTTTGTTTCTTCTAAATAAAGTTCAACAACTCTTCTTAACGCTTTATTAGAAGTACGGATTTTTTCTAGTGTTTCAACTTTACCTTCTTTAGAGAATGTGAGCACTGGTTTAAGTTGTAACATTGAACCTAATGTACCTTGTAGTTTTGATAAGCGACCATTCTTAACTAAATAAAGTAATGTATCAACAGTGAAGAACATATGATTGTTATCACGGATAAAATCTAATACGCCTAGAATTTCTTCTAAATTAGCTCCGTTTTGAACCATTTTTTGAGCAGTAATAGCCATGTATGCTTCAGGATATGCTAAAGTTCTTGAATCATAAGCAACAACATTTAATTTTGTTTCAGTTGCTATCTTTTTAATCGCATCACACATTCCAGATAACGGTCTAGCAATTGTGATTACAATCGCATCTTTATATCCTTCTTTTTCAAGTTGGTCAAATCTTTCTAACATTTGACCTAATGGAGTATAAGATGTTTTGGGAATATCATTTGGATTATCACCGATTCTTTGATAGAACTCTTTAGCGGGCATTTCTACGAAATCCAAGTAAGATTCTGATCCAAAATGTAAATTCATTCTGAATATTTCAATCTCTTTTGGATATTCTATATAATCGATTGCTGAGTTGGAACATACGATGACTTTTATCTTGTTCATTTCTTTTTCTCTCCTAGTAGATCTCTAATCTCTTTTAATATTACAAGTACTTCATTACCTTGTTCTTTAGCTGCTGCAGCAACAACTGCATCATTAACTGCTTTTTCATCAGCTTTTTCTTGAAGTTCTTTAGCTTTTTCTTCTTCTTGTTTTCTTAAGAGTTGAGCCTCAATTTGACGACGCTTAATAATGAAGAATAAAACAGCATAAATTGAGAATGCAATAATTAAGAACTCTAAAACAACTTGAATAAAATTACCATAACTAATATACACATCCCCAGGTGCATAGATCAAGACTTTTAAATCTTTAAAATCAACACCATTTAATAAAACACCGATTGGAGGTAGGATAATGTCGTTTACAAGGCTGGTAATAATCTTACCAAATGCACCACCAATGATGACCACAACAGCCATATCGATGACATTACCTTTCATTACAAATTCTTTGAAGCCATGAATAAAGCCTTTTGCTTTGACTTTAGTTGAGACTTTCTTTTCTTTTTTCATAAATTTCAATCTCCTTTTCTAATTCATTAAAATGATCAATCGTTTTGAAGCCAATAAACTTTGATTTAGATTGATGTCCTTTTGTGTAATAAATCATATGACATCCTAATTCAGTAGCAACTTCACCATCATGTAAAGTATCTCCTACCATAATGATGTTTTTAGGATTCAACTTATGTTTATCAACATAACGACGTGCTAAATTTATTTTGCTTTGAGCGTAAATGTCTTCAATTCCTAGTATATCATTAAAAATATTAACTATATTAAATTGAGATAACTGTTCTACTAAATTTTCGTGTTTTGATGCAGAAAGTACAATAACTTGGTGTCCTTTTGCAGTCAAATTTTTAACAGTTTCAACAATTCCCTCGTGAAGATTGCATTTAAAACTTGCTGGTTGATAACGATTAATGAATCTGTGAGCAAGTTCTTCATAAGTATAATTCTCAAATGTAAAGCCTGCTGCTTTATAGTATTCAATAATAGGGAAAGTAAAAATATCTAAGTATCTTTCCTTAGTAACTGGTGTATGTCCTTGTTCAACTAACATCTCATTTAGTAAATTGATGCAAAGATCTAAATCATCTAAAATTGTTCCATTAAAATCTAAAAATATTGTCATGATGTCCTCACTTGTGGTATGGGTGATTCTTTAAAATTGCTTCTGCACGGTATATTTGTTCAACTAAAATTAAACGCATTAATTGGTGAGGAAAAGTCATCTTTGAAAATGAAAGTAAAAAATCTGCTTTTTCTTTAACTGACTTTGATAATCCATAAGAGCCACCAATGATAAAATTGATTGTTGATGAATGATGCATACTAACAGTGTTCAAATATTCTGCAAACTCTTTAGAATCAAATGTTTTGCCTTCTATTGCAAGTACAATTACAAAGGCATCTTTATCAATCTTGGAAAGAATTTGTTGACCTTCTTTTTCCATCCCAGTTTCATCTTTTTCATCCGGTATTTCAACAATCGAAAATTGCTTCATTTGCTTTGTGTAATTTTCGATTAGAGATATAATCTCTGGTTGTTTAATTTTACCTACACTTATTATTTTAATTCTCATATTTTTATACCTGGCAATGACTGCTGAGAAGCATAATAAATTTCAACTTTTGTTGGGTCTTCAAATTGCTCAACAATTGCTTTTTCAATGTCGAATATTTCATTACAATCCTCAGAAATATGAGCAACAACCCAAACAGCTTTTTGATCGACTAATTGATTCATTAATCGAGCCGCATCTTCATTTGATAAATGGCCTGTAATACCTAAGATTCTTTGTTTAAGATAAAAAGGTCGTGAAGAATGTAAAAGTCTAGCCGGATCATGATTTGCTTCAAGTAAATAACAGTCAGCATTTTTTAACATACTAACATAACTTTGATCAACATAACCAGTATCTGTTAATACAACAAACTTCTTTTCACTTTCTTTAAAGATAAAACCCACCGGTTCTTTTGCATCATGCGAAAGAAGGATTGGTGTAACTTCAAAATTATAATAATTAAACATTTCATCTGCTTTGATAATTTCATATCGAGGTAATAACGGTTTGATTTCACCATTTAACGCTTCAAGTGTGCCTTGAGTTAAGTATACTTGTTCAATTTGACCTGATTTTAATAGCGTTTTTAAGCCTGCAATATGGTCCAAATGTTCATGGGTTAAGAATAAAGTTTTAACACTTCTTACATCTTCGCCATATGCTTTCATTTTTGATTCAATTTTTTGATAGGATATACCCGCATCTATGAAAAATGATGTAACTTCATTTTTCACGTACGTAACATTCCCTTTTGACCCTGATGCTAAAATAAAAATCTCCATAAATTTCACCTATTCCTATTGTAACACACATGTACTTTAAGTTGAACCGCTTACATTTCAACATGATATTTATATCATTAAATGCAAAAGGTGTTGCAATAGCATCCAAAAAATGCTATATTATATGTGCTGTATTTTTTTAACCACAATTAAGGAGTGAACGCATACATGAATATATTAAGAACGTTATTTTCCGCAAAGAAGCTCGCTATTTTTTTATTAGTCGCTTTATTTGCCCTCACGCTTGCAGCGTGTACAACAAATGAGCAAGTACCTTATGGCTCAATCGATGACTCTACTTACCTAACTTTAGGTGAATATTCAGTTACCGAAAAAGAATTATACAATCAATTAAGAACTTCAGCTTTAAGCAGACTTTCTAATTTCATTGATGAAAAAGTCTTTAAAGATGTAGAACTTAATGCAAGTTTAAGCGATTTTGAAAGAAAGGCATTTGAAACAGAAATCAATACAGCACTATTCTCAAATGCAAGCATTACACCAAAACAAATCAGTGATATGTCAGAAGAGGCTGTTGCACAAAGAATTCTTTCTTTTGCAGACTCATTTGCTATTACTAAACCTGGTATCGACAAAGATGCTTTAATCGATTACTTAGAAGCAGCTGTTGCTGATATTCAAGCACGTGCTGCTGACTTTGATGGAGATGCTGCTGACTTTGATTTTGGTTACTTATCAGTACCTGGATTCAATGCTACTATCAACGCAATCAAAGAATATTACACTTTACCAGTTTTAAAGAAAGTTTATGCTAAAACAGTAATGGGTGATCTTGAAGATGGCGAACTTACTAATGAGTTAGCTGATGAAGACTCAAGTGTTTATATTTCTGAAAGTTCAATCGTTACTTACTATAAGAACAATGTGGCTGGACGTTATAACGTTAACCCTTTAATCATTGAATTCGCTTCTGTTAAAGAACAAGAATTAGCTCGTTACAAGTACGCTATCAAATCAAATTCACGCGGTGAATGGTATTTAATTCCAAACATCGCTGATCAAGATGTTATTGATGCAATTAAGGCTGATAACTATGATGCTACCTCACCATTAGGCAAAGCTAAGAAAATCTTAACTGATTCAATTGCAGATGGCGGTTTAGGTAAAACACTTGCTACATTAGAAAAAATTGACTATAGAACATCTGAATTTGCTACTTACTATTCTAAGTATGCATTAAACAGTGCTGTTGACAACAACGAATATGCTAGATTATTAAGCCACAGTGCTGAAGAAAACGAAGTATTATACTACTTCTTAAAGATTTATGATGATTTACACAGTGGTCAACCATTAGCTCCAGATTATGAAAATATTTCAGAATTAAAAGCTGGTGAACCAACTAGAAATTCATTAGAAGCTTTATTTGAGTATGAATATACAAGTCCATTATTCTCGGGTAACACTCAATTAAGAAATTATGTGTATGGTTTAGATAAAGAATCACTATTCTACTCAACTGAAGATGGTGCTAACGATGAAGGTATTACTTATGGTCGTCCTTACTCACGTCAAGTTCAAACTTTCAACAATAAATCATACTTAGTATACTTAATGAATGATAACCGCGAAGCTGATGAAGACATTTTAGATGAATCAGGTGATGAAGTAACATTCAACCTTGATAATCCAAATGCAGTAACAGCTAGAGAAAATGCATTAAGAAAATTAATTGACTCTAAATTAACAACTACTTATATCAGTTCAAAAGTAACTGAAAAATATGAAGATGTAACAGTTGATATCTACGACAGTATTATCCGTGCTTACTATAAACAAAATAATGGTAAATACGAAGGTTCTGAAGGCTTCTACAACAATGATGTATTAGCTATGGTTAACGGTGAAGAAATCACTGTTGATGACTTCTTTGCTGACTTAGATGAAGTATTAGGTTTATCTACTGCTCTTGATATTATCTTCATGAAGAAGTTAAGAGTTGAGTATGGTGATCAAATCACTGACGAAGATAGAGAAGATTTCAGAGAACAATTTGAAAGCCAATATGTAAATCCATTCTTAGCTGATCAATATGCTTCTGCTGGATTCCCTGCATCAATGGGTCTAGAACAATTCTTATTATTAGGCTTTGGTGCTTACAAGAATGATAACTTCGATAGCGCAACTGCTGATGCTATTGATAAGGTTTATGTTCAAACTAAATTACGTGAATTATTCGAAGAAGATTTAACTGTTCATTTCCCAAATGATTCTCCAACAAACAACATTTACAAGAAATTTGCTACATTAGCAGAAACTTACAGAAGTAACTCAATTGGTATTTCTGCTTCTCACTTACTAGTTTATGTTGACTTAAACAATGATGGTACACCAGATGATCCAAATAAGATTGACTTCGCTGAAGCTAACTTATTAGACTTAGATGGTAACTTAATCGTTGACATCGATGGTTTAGATGAAGTTGTTAGAGTATTTATCGAAAAGATTAATGAACGTGCTTCATTCTCTCCAACAATGGCTGAAGGATTAAACGCAGTAGTTCAAGCTTACAACAATGCAACTCGTTATGAATTATCATTAATGACATTAGATGATTTAGGTCCAAACCCAACTCCAGAACAAGTTATTGAATTCATCAATAAATACAACCGTGAAGACGTATGGGTTCCATTCAAACGTTTAGGCTTACAATTAAAGTTCGAAACATTAGGAGAAATCACTAATGCTACAAACTTCCCAACATCATCATCTAAGTTTGATGAATCATTCTTCAACTATGCTATGGCATTAGCTGATCACTTAAAGAATGAAATCGAAGCTGAAGGTATTGAACCAAACGAAATCTTACCATTATACGCTCCAACTTTAGGTACTTCTGATGTTGCTGATGCAGTATATTCAATCGACAAGACTCGTTCAGCATTCGGTTACCACTTAATCTTAGTAACAGGTTATACTCAACCATCATCTGCTAAATTAACTGGTGATGAAACTTCATATCAATCTAAGATTGTTAACAAATACACTAACGAAAAACTTTCTGCTTTAAATGAAAATGATGTGTTAAGTTATGAACAAATCATGATTTATATCGAAGAATCTAAAGAAGAGACTGGTGTTGTTACATTACCTACATCAGTAAGTACAGCAATTACTAAGTACTTTGCTCCAATCCAACAAGCTTATAACAATTCATATTCACAATTAGAAATCGCATTCTTATTCATCTTTGATGGTGAAGTAGAATTAGAGAACCAATCTCAAAATGCTAAATTACAAGCGTTAAGAGATGCTAACTTAAACCAATTCTTCAATTATGCATTCTTCGAACAAGCAGCAGGCAATAACATTTATGCTCGTGCTACAAATGATCGTTATGCAGCAATTTACTCAACTTGGTTTGATGTATTAAACGGTTAATAACGAATAAGGACACCTTTTGTAAGGTGTCCTTTTTTTAATTCTTTATTCAAAATAAAAAAGAACTTGATTACTCAAGTTCCTCAAAATTCAAATCTTGTATTAATGATTCAAAATCAAATGTACGTCTATAACTAACCGTATTGATGATAAAATCTACATCAACATTATCTTCTTCAATTTCAATGACATAGAAATTACTCTTACTATGATCATATTGATAAGTTACTGAATTCAACTTTGTTGAACCTAAATACACGTCATTTACAATGTTTATTGAATCTAATTTATTCATTACATGTATGAGTAGTAAATTAACACTTGAATCTATCGAATCACCTTTAATACCATAATATATGACAAGCTCTTCATTATTTAATGTTTTTAAAAACAATATTGGTGATGTATTATATGATAAAGTTTCTGCTTCAAGATATTCAAATATCTTTGTCGTGTCATGGTTATTAGGTCTAGTTCCTAACACAATAACAACAACAATCACACCAATTAGCAATAAAGCAAGCATAGAGAATATTGACCATTTTGACATTAGGACAGTTTTTCTAAATCCTTCCTCTTTCATCTCATTTGGTTCAACATCTGGTTGGATGATTGCTTTTTTGATGTTTCTACTTGATTGTCCAGGTAACATTCTACTCATCTAATCCACCTATATATATTGAATACATTAATTATACATTTCATATTATACTATAATTTTGGTTTATAGAAGCGCATTTTATCTAATACATTGATTGATTGAGTAAATTCACCACTCTTGGTTTCTTCTAATGCTGTTCCAAGTTCTGTGAACTTAGAGTCAATGGTATCCATGAACCATAATAGTAAAGCTTCACCTAATTGAGGTTTCTTAGGACTACCAAAATTCAGTTGACCATGATGAGAAATCATCATATGTTTTAATAACATAACTTCTTCGCTATTTTCAAATCCTAATTTAACAGCTGCTTTTTCAATTTCAATAGAACCCATAACAATGTGTCCTAATAATGTGCCTTCTGTCGTGTATTCACCATCGACACCAGTCATTTCGTTAATCTTCGAAATATCATGTAAAATCGTACCAGCATATAACAATTCTTTGTTTAAGAATGGATATATGTTAGTCATTGGATCTACCATTGATAACATAACATAGGTGTGATATGATAATCCACCAACATAAGCATGATGGAATTTAGTAGCTGCTGGGTGTAAGTAAAATTGGCCCTCATACTTCTTATAAATTTCAGTTGTTACAGCTTTTAATATTGGGTTATTAATTTTCTTTAAATAACCTTCAATACCTTTTTTGATTTCAGCAATCTTTATTGGTGCATGTTCATAAAAACTTTGAACAAGTTCAGCCATACGATCATTATCAAGGTTAGCTTGTTCAACTGGAATAAATGATATTGCTTTATATTGAGTAACTTCTTCCTTTAAATAACTTTCAATTTCAAATTGGAAGATCTTACCTAATTGTAAGAGCGCATCTTGACCTAAATCGAGTTTAATATTCAAATGTTTTTTATCTTCTAAAATAATTGTTGTATTACAATAATTTGGTCCCTTATTAATAGACTCAATTTTACCAATGATTTTTTCCATAGTTTGCCTACTTACTTTCTAAATACTTGTATAGGGACTCTTTAGTATTTGATACTTTACCCAGTAAAATATCATCAATGATTTGTTTCTTTAAGATACCTAACCAAGCACCTGGTTTTTTATTTTTAAAGTCGATAATTTGTTGAGAAGTTAATGCTAAATCTAATTCTGAGTGAACCGGTAGATTTTCATAACGTTCTGTAATACGTTTTTCTAAATACTTAGATTTACCCAAATATGAATTAACTTTGTTTGCAAGAATAGAGATTTCAAGTCCATAATGATATAACTCTAAGTCACTAATATAATCTGTTGTTTTTAATGCAAGTTCAGCAGCTTTTGTATATTTATTTCTATGGACATTACTAAATGGCCATTCTGCTGGAACAACTCCACCATTTAATGTAAATGATAATGCGAAGAATGCATCTACATAAGGCATCATTTCTAAACCTGCAACATATTGAATACCTTTCTTTAATCCGGGTAGTACATCATCAAGTTCAGTTTCAATCGTTGATTGAAGTGCAAGTTTTAAATGTTCACCTTTTAAAATCTTAATCATTTCTTGATGTATGCGTTCCATTGCTAGTTCTTTAATTAAATGTTTGTTTCTTTTGATTGCTTCTTTTGTTTCATACTCGATTGTAAATCCAAGCTTTGATTGGAAATAAATTGCACGTAACATACGAAGTGCATCTTCTCTAAATCTTAAATCAGGACTACCAATTGTTCTTATGATTTGATTTATAATGTCTTGTTGACCATTTACGTAATCAAATAGATTTTGTCTTTCATCCATTAATAAACCATTGATTGTAAAGTCACGACGTAAAACATCATCTTTAACATCTAATGTATAGATTACTGAATCTGGATGACGGAAGTCATTAGTTGTTCCATCTTGACGGAAAGTTGTTACTTCAAATTGAGCATCATCATACATAACTGTTACAGTACCATATTTAAGTCCGGTTGGAACAGTTTTAAAAAGTTTCATAATCTCGTAAGGTTTGGCACTTGTTGTAATATCAATGTCAGTAAACTTTTGTTTCATTAAAAAGTCTCTAACAACGCCTCCAACCATATATGCTTGATAACCTTTTCTTTTTAAATCTCTGATTAACTTTTTAGCTGCTGTTATACTCATTTTAAAGCCTTCCTTCTAAATAATCTTCCCACGAAAGATACTTTTAATATTATATCAAATTTATGTGATTATTAAAAACGGTTCTCAAATTATGTTATACTATTGACGGTGAAAATATGTTTTATTTAAAAGAAGTTGCAACAAATACAATCATAATTGAAAAATCTGAATTTATCGCAGTAATCACTCCAGTGACATCAACGGATGAATTTCCTGATATATTAAAAGATATTAAGAAAAAATACCTTAAAGCTACGCACTATTGTACAGCTTATGTCATTGAAAACACTCAAGGTTCAAATGATGATGGCGAACCTTCTGGTACTGCTGGTGTTCCAATACTAGAAATCTTAAACGCGTGGGGATTAAAGAATGTTTTCGCATGTGTCATTAGATACTTTGGTGGTATAAAATTAGGTGCTGGTGGTTTAATTAGAGCTTATGCTAAAGCAACTAAAGAAGCGCTTAAACTAGCAACAATTGAGAAGAAAGAGACAACAATGAACTTTGAAGTCTCATTCTCATACGACAAAATCCACGCGATTGATACAATCTTTGCCGATTACATTATTGATAAGTCCTTCTTAACTGAAGTCACATATAAACTAGCATTTATTGGTGATACATCACTTGTTGATAAAAATAGTTATCTCTTTTCAAAAATAAAAAACCATGGCACTAAGGAAATCTTAGTACCATGGCATAATTCTAATCATATCGATTGAGAAGCTTGCAAGTAAATAACTGATAATAATTGTAATAATTAAGTATGCCGCCTGTATTTCAAACTGGCGGTATTTTTTAAATATTCGCTCGATTTGAATGGCTTGGAGAATCTTAAATGTCACAATAAAGGAAATAATAAAGACTGTCCAAAATACGATATAAATAGTTAAATCTGTCATTATTTTGTTCCAAATAATCGATCGCCACAGTCACCAAGACCTGGCAAGATATATCCATTTTCATTTAATCTTTCATCTAGAGCAGCTAAGTAAATAGGGACTTCAGGATGATCTTTTTGTAAGCGATTAATACCTTCTGGACAACCAACGATGCCAACATATCTAATATCTTTAGCACCTTTATTTTTTAACGTTTGGATAGCAAATGAAGCAGATCCACCAGTTGCAAGCATTGGGTCTAACACAATAACAACGCCATTTTCAATTTCTTTTGGAAACTTTTGGTAGTACGTTACTGGTTCTAAGGTTTCTTCATTACGATATAAACCAATATGCCCAATCTTAGCTGAAGGAATCAAATCATGAATACCTTCTACCATACCAAGTCCTGCACGCAGGATAGGTATTAAAACAACTGGATTTTTAAGTTCTTTAGCCACCATTTTAACAAGCGGTGTTTCAATCTCTTTGTCAATTGTTTCTAAATCTTTTGTAAGTTCATAAACAATCAACGCACTCACTTCACCAATGTTTTCTCTAAAACTTTTTGTTGAAGTATTCTTATCGCGGATGATTGACATCTTATGTTCAATGAGTGGATGTTTTAAAACAACAACCTTACTCATTTACTATTTTCCTCTTCGATCTGAGCGATTTTTTGAACACGTCCTTCATGACGTGATTCACGATGTGCATTTAAATATGTATCAACAATTAATTTGTTTTCAGCTAATGTATGTGTTCTAGCACCTAGAGCAATCACATTTGCATGATTATGTTCTTTAGCTAGTCTAGCTGTTAACTCATCGTTTACTAACGCTGCACGAATGCCTTTAACTTTATTTGCTGCAATACTCATTCCAATACCAGTACCACAGATTAAAATTCCGCATTCAGCATCACCTTTAGTTACTTCTTCACCAACAAGTTTTGCATAATCAGGATAATCTACACGGTCCACTGAATGTGTCCCCATGTCTGTAACCTCAAATCCTTTTGAAACTAAATGTTCCACCAAGGATTGTTTCATTTCAAATCCAGCATGATCGGCTGCAATTGCAATTTTCATTACGTTCACCTTACCTTCTTACTAATTATAACATAATAAACTAACTAAATAATGTGGGGTTATTCTTCACTAAATTCTTTGTTTGCACGTTTTCTATCAACTAGTTTTAAGTACTTCTTACGTAATCTAATTGATTTAGGCGTGATTTCGATATATTCATCATCATTGATGAAGTCCATACATGCTTCTAAACCCATTTCAGTTGGACGTTTTAAAACAGTTGTTGCATCTTTAGTTGCAGAACGCATGTTTGTTAATTTCTTTTCTTCAACAACGTTAACAACTAAGTCATTTTCTTTGTTGTTAATACCAACAATCATACCTTCATAAACTTGAACACGTGGTTCTAAGAAGAATACCCCTCTGTCTTCAAGTTTACCAATTGCATAAGCAGTTGTGTAACCTTCTTTCATAGAGATTAGGGCACCATTTGAACGATTACCAACAGATTCTTTAATTACTTCACGATATTCTAAGAATACGTGTGATAGCACACCGTAACCTTTAGTTACAGTTAAGAATTGAGTCATTAAACCGATGATTCCACGTGAAGGCATATGATAGATTAAACGTGATTCAGAGACACCTTGTTCCATCTTAATGATGTTACCGTAACGTGCTCCGATTAATTCCATGACAGCACCAACATAATCGTTTGGAACGTCTGCTTGAACTTCTTCATAAGGTTCCATGACTTTGCCATCAATTTCTTTTAGAATTACTTTTGGTCTTGATACTTGGAATTCATAACCTTCTCTTCTCATTGATTCAAGTAGGATACCTAAGTGTAATTCACCACGGCCAGATACTAACCAGCTTTCTGAACCTTGTGAATCTTCTACTTTTAATGAGACATCTTTTAAAACTTCTTTATGAAGTCTTTCAGAAATTTTCGATGCAGTAACAAATTTACCTTCTTTACCAGCAAATGGAGAATTGTTTGTTAAGAATGTCATTTGAACTGTTGGTTCATCAATATGTAATCTTGGTAAAACTTCTTCTTTACCAACTTCACAAATTGTATCACCTACGTGGATGTCTGAAATACCTGCTAAGGCAACAATGTCACCTTTTTCTGCAGTTTCAACTTCAACTTTACTCATACCAACGTAACGGAATAATTTTTGAACACGGAATGTATCTACTTTTCCGTCTTCTCTAATACATGAAACCATTTGGTTAACAGAAAGTTTTCCACGGAATACTTTACCAATACCCATTCTACCAACATATTCGTTATAATCGATTAAAGCTGGTTGGAATTGTAATGGACCATCTGATACTCTTGGTGATGGTACATGTGCAATAATTGTTTCTAAAATTGGTTTCATATCTTTGATTGCTACTAAGTTTTCATCATATGATGCTAAACCTAGTAAACCTGATGCGTAAAGAATTGGGAATTCTAATTGTTCTTCAGATGCACCAAGATCAATAAATAAGTCAAAAATTTGGTTTAAAACTCTCTTTGGATCTGCAAATTGTCTGTCTAATTTGTTTAAAACAACAATTGGCTTTAGATTTGCTTCTAAGGCTTTTCTTAATACAAACTTTGTTTGAGGCATAACACCGTCTTTAGCATCAACAAGTAACATGACACCATCAACTAGTGACATAATTCTTTCTACTTCGCCACCGAAGTCAGCATGTCCTGGAGTGTCCATGATATTGATACGGTAACCATTATAAGTTAATGAAGTAGCTTTTGCTAAGATCGTGATACCACGTTCTCTTTCGATATCGTTACTATCCATAGAACCTTGTAGCTTTTGATGTTCGTTAAAGATCAAAGTTTGTTGGAGTAATTTATCCACTAATGTAGTTTTGCCATGGTCGACGTGAGCGATGATGGCGACGTTTCTAATTTCCATAATTAATACTTCCTTTTTTTAGCCTCTATAATTTTATCACAAAGACCCTTATATATAACAAAAAAGTACCTCTAGAAAAGTACTTTTTTTATTTAAACTTTAATGATATCGCTTTAGCGAATAAATAAAGAGTTATTGTGTGTTAAAAGCACCACAGTTATTATTTTTTTAATACGCCACCGATGCCAATAAATGTCATACGGTCTTTACCTTGTAAATCTTGTTTTTGGAAGATTTCAGCATCAGGGAAATAATTTAGCGCTAATGCTTTAATTGCATCCTTATGTTGATATCCGTGTTCAAAAGCGATTAAACCTTTTTTCTTTAAGAAATTTTTAGCGTTTTTCAAGATGATTTCATATGGTTCTAAACCATCCACACCACCATATAATGCTAGGCTTGGTTCTTTCTTAACAATCGCATCAACTGCTTCACCATTTGGAATATAAGGCGGGTTGGCAACAATGATATCATATGTTTTATTTACATTTTTAAACCAGTCAGATTGGAAGAAATTAACTGTACCACCAAGGTTTTTATTATTCTCTTCTGCAACTTTTAATGCTTCTTTTGACAGGTCTACTGCATCAACATGCATCTTATTTTCTTCAAGTGATAAGGTCACTGATATACAACCAGAACCTGTACCTAAATCAATCACATCGACATCTTGAGCAAAGTACTCATCAAAGATCATTAAGACTTCTTCAACAAGTTCTTCAGTTTCACGACGTGGGATTAAAACATCTTTATTGACTTTAAATCGGTATCCATAAAAATATGAAAATCCTAAAATATGTTGAATTGGCACATCTTCAAAGACATAGCGTCTAACTGAAGTATCGATGATCTCAAGCATTCTTGTATCAACTTGCTTATTTTGACTCAAATAAAACTCATTTGGTGTCATCAAACTTAATTCCATAATGAGTAGTTTTACTGCTTCACTTTCTTTATCGTTATTTGATGCTAATTCTTCATATAACTTTAACGTTTCTCTTAACGTCATTCCTTGTCACCTTCTAAGGATTTCTTTTGGAACTCATTGATTAATGGTTCAATGATTAAGTCAATACGACCTTCCATAATCACATCAAGTCTATTTAAAGTTAGTCCAATTCTATGGTCAGTCACTCTATTTTGTGGATAGTTATAAGTTCTAATCTTTTCTGAACGATCACCACGTCCAGCAAGTGCTTTACGGTTTGCACCTTCTTTTTCCATCTGTTCTTCCATAAGTTTGTCGTAGATTCTAGTAACTAACATTTTATAAGCACGCTCCTTATTTTCATGTTGGCTACGTTCTTCTTGAGACTGAACAACAATACCAGTTGGAATGTGCGTTAAACGTACTGCTGAGTAAGTTGTATTAACAGATTGTCCACCTGCACCACTTGATTGGAATGTATCAAATCGAATGTCATTCCAACTTACATCATAGTCAATTTCATCTTGTTCTGGTAAAGCAAGTACAACTGCAGTTGATGTATGAATTCTACCTTGAGTTTCAGTTTCTGGTACTCTTTGTACACGGTGAACACCTGATTCATATTTTAAGAATGAATAGACTCTATCACCAGAGACTGTGAATTCAATTGAAGTAAATCCGCCCATTGCACCGTATGCTACGTTCGCAATAGAAATTTTCCACCCCATAGTTTCTGCATACTTAGAATACATTCTAAATAAGTCACCAGCAAAAATATTACCTTCATCTCCACCAGCAGCACCTTTGATTTCAATGATAACGTTCTTGTCATCGTTAGGGTCTTTTGGAAGTAATAATATTTTTAATTTAGCTTCTAAATCTTCTAATTTTAATTGAAGTGATTTGTATTCCTCTTTAGCAACTTCTAACATTGTTGCATCTTCTTCAATTTCAAATAATTCGTCTAAATCTTTGATTTGCGATTCTGTTTTTAAATACAAATCGTATGTTGCAACAGTTTCTTCTAAACCTTTTGACTCCTTCATCAGTTTTGTGATTTCTTTGATGTCAGATATACCCGATAAAAGTTTCTCTTGCATCTTTTCATAAGTTTCTTTAATTAATTTTAAACGATCAAACATGTGTAACTCCTTTTATTAAAAAACAGAATATAAAATAATACCTAAAATACCAGATAAGACAATTAATAAAATTGGGCTTACCTTTTTAAAACCTAGTGAAACTGCTAATACGACTAAGAAGATTGCTAAACCAATGTAATCAATGTTAAACGCTGCTTCCCATGGGTAGGCTTTAAAAATTGCATTTAACATGACTGAGAATGCGGCTGCAAAAATTAATCCAATAGTTAATGGATTAATCCAAGCAAGCATACTTCTAACCGGTCTTGTGTTTAAGAATTTTGCACTATAATATGCAATCAAATATATAATAATGAAACTTGGCAGTACAACACCGAGTGTTGCAACAATTGCCCCTAAGAAACCAAACTCTTCAAATCCAACGAATGTTGCAATATTAATTGCGAATGGTCCAGGTGTTGATTCAGCAATACCAATGAATTGGTCAACTTGTGTAATCGTTAAATATCCATTTGATACGACTTCGGTTCGAATAAGTGGAATCATTGCATATCCTCCACCAAATGTGAATAATCCGATTTGGAAGAAGATTAGAAATAGTTTTAACAACTCAAGAATTACCATTATCATCTACCTCCTTCTTTTTAAAGAAAGATGTCATGATACCCGCTACTGCGACAATCATAATTAAGTAAATCACACTGAATTGTGGGAAGATTAAACTTACCAAAATACCTATTAACATTAGAGATATATTAAATATGTTAAGTCCGATTTGTTTAGTTAACTTAAACCATGCTTTAAAGATTAAAACAGAAACCCCTGCATTAATACCTTTAAGTAAGTTATGAATTATTTCATTTGTTTGAAATGCTTCTAAGAATAATGATACTAGAATAATCACTATAAACGAGGGCACAACAACACCAAGTGTTGCTGCGACAGAACCCCAAAACTTATGTAATTTATAACCTATATAAGTTGCGGCATTTACTGAAAATGGACCAGGTGTTGATTGAGATATACCGACTAAATCTAACATATCCTCTTTTGAGATCCAATCTCTTTTTTCTACAAGTTCTTTTTGCATCACGCTTAACATGACATATCCACCACCAAAGGTGAATAGTCCCATTTTAAAGAATGTTACAAAAAGACTCCATATTGTTGATTTCTTCAAAGCTGTCAATCCTTTCAAATTACCTGTACTATTTTACCACATAATACATTATGGGGGTATAATAGAGGTATAGAAAGAAGGAGGAAAAACAATGAAAAAAATGTTAGACAATAAATTGAATACAATGGTTGCTGATTTTTCTGTATTTTTCACAAAGTTACATCATTTTCACTGGTATGTGAAAGGCTCCAAGTTCTTTGAACTTCATAAACAATTCGAATCTTTATATGAAGAGGTTAACGAGTTATATGATGAATTTGCTGAAAGGTTAATCACAATTGGAGGTACTCCAGCATCAAGCTTAAGTGAATACCTACAACTTACAACACTTAAAGAATCCAAATCTATGGATCCAAAACAAATGGTCGATGAAACCATTAGTGACTTAAAACAGTTTGTCAAAAGTTTTAAAGATGCAATTGTTTTAACTTCTCAGTTAGAAGATGTTGCTACCGAAGACATGTTAGTCGGTGCTATTCGTTCATTTGAAAAACATATCTGGATGCTAGAGGCATATCAAGCATAAATAAAAGAGGCGGTTTAATCGCCTCTTATTTTTTTACTTAATTTGATGGTTCATCAATATTCGCACGTTCAGCAAAGCGAGAATATTGAGTTTGGAAAATAAATTTAATTGAGCCAATTCTACCTTGACGGTTTTTAGCTAAGATAATTTCAGCATCACCTGATGGTTCTTTATCACGGTTATAGTATTCATCTCTATGAATAAACATGACGATATCGGCATCTTGTTCGATCGAACCAGATTCACGTAAGTGCGCAAGTAATGGCTTTTTATCACCAGTCTTTTCAACATCACGTGATAATTGTGAAAGTGCAATTACCGGTACTTTTAATTCTTTTGCCATTTGTTTTAAGGCGCGAGAGATTTTAGAAACTTCTTCTTGACGGCTTGCATTACCTCTCATATCCGCATGGATTAATTGTAGGTAGTCAATAACGACTAAATCAAGTTTCTTTTCTTGTGCTAACTTACGACATTTAGCTCTAATTTCATTAATGTTACTTGATGTTGAGTCATCAAAGAAAATGTTATAACCTTGTATTCTTTCTGTATACAGTTCAAAATGTTTCCACTCTTGACTGGTTAAGTGTCCAGTTCTTAATTTCGAGTTTTCAATGTTAGACAAACTAGAAATCATACGAGATACTAATTGTTCATTACTCATTTCAAGTGAAAAGATTGCAACCCCAGCTTTACCACCTTTATTATACATAGCTGCGTTTAAAGCTAAATTCATAGCGAATGCACTCTTACCCATAGATGGACGTGCAGCAATGATAATTAAGGCTTCTGGTTCCATACCATTCATGTATTCATCTAATGTTGTAAAGCCTGTAGAAAGCCCTGTAACGCCTTTATTATTCTGTAGGAAGTGCATCTTATCTCTGACTTCTTTAATGATTTCTGGAACTGGTTTAAAGCCCCCTACTTTTCTTCTTTGAGAAAGTTGTAGAACCATTGATTCTACTTTATCAAGATATTCAATTGAGTCAATATCTGTGGTTAGTCCATCTGTTGCAAGACTTTGCGTTACTTGAATCACATCACGTTTAAGTGAGTAATCTTTAACAATATCAATATAGGTTTCAATATGTTCCACAGATACTGTAAAGTTTGATAATTCTAATAAATAGGAAATGCCACCAACAGTTTCAAGTTGACCTTTATTTTGAAGATGAGATGAGATTGAAGTCATATCAATATCTCGTCTATTTAAGAAGAGATCTTTCATCGCTTGAAAGATGAATTGATGATTTGGATCAAAGAAATCTTCTTCTCTAACGGCATCAAAAATAGCTGGTGCTTGATTATTATCTAAAAATATTGCCCCTAGTACACTCTTTTCTGCTTCTGATGAGTGTGGTAATTTACTCGCCATTTTTAATCCCTCTTTTCAATAATGTTTACTTCGAAACTTGCTTTGACCCCTTTGTCTAAGTTTACAGTTACAGGATAAATACCTGCAGATGTAATGTCTGTTGCTAAATCAATTTTCTTTTTATCAATGATAACACCATGTTTACGTTCAAATTCTTCAACAATTTGCTTTGAAGTAATTGAACCAAATCGTTTACCATCTGCTCCAATATTAATTGATAAAGTAATTGATTTACCATCAATTTCAGAAGCTAACTTCTTCATTAATGCTAAATATTTAATTTCTGCTTGGCGTTCTGCCTCTTTTTGTTCAGCTAATTTTTTTAAGTTTTCATCGGTTGCAGGCAGTGCTTGTTTTGCTGTGATTAAGTAATTTGCATAACCTCCAGCGACTTCAATAATTTGATCCTTCTTACCTTTACCTTTAACATCTTCTAATAAAATGACTTTCATAGGTTCTGTTGTTCCTCCATGTTCTAGTTCTAATATGTTTTTAAGTTGTAGATATGCATCCGTAACTTTTGTATCTTTCATTTGAGTTGCAGCACTATTTAAATGTCCACCTCCACCCATTTGTTCCATGATCACTTGAACGTTCACGGCACCAAAACTACGGGCTGAAATACCTACAGTTGACATATCAATTTTGACAATCGCAAATGCTGCATCGATATTTTTAATATCCAGTAAAGCTTGTGAAACTTGAGCAATAAATGCTCTATCGTGATAAACCTTTTCGGATTTCACAATTGCAAATCGATCTAAATAAATCTCAACCGATGAGAATAAGTTGTTTAACTCAACAGTTTTATCTAAATCATTTCTTAACCATGTTTTAACTAAAATTGAATCTGCACCAAAATCTTTTAATCTTGCAGCAACATCAAAAGTTCTGGCAGTTGTTCGATACGTGAATGTATTTGTATCAACAATTAAACCACCATACATCACAGATGCTTCAAGTCCATCAATATTGATTTCACGGTTAAAGAACGAAATCATTTCAATGATTAATTCAATCGTTGATGATGCAGATGAATCAACAAACGAGTATTCACCTTCAATTGATTCTTCATTACCTCTATGATGGTCAATAACCCCAATTTTCATACCTTTATCTAATAATTCAGGTGAATGAACAATAGCTGGATTTTGAGTGTCTACAACAAGTAAGAAAGTATCTTCATTTGCTTTTTCAAGCGCTTTTTCGGTTGTAATCATGTATTTTAAAATTGAGTGATTGTTTTGTTTTAAAATTGATAACACATAAGAAACAGATGGATCTAATTTCTCTTCATCAACTACTAAATAAGCTGTCACATCTGGTGCAGTTTGTGCCATCTTAAGGGTTGCAATCATTGAACCAAATGAATCAAGGTCAGTTTGATTATGCCCCATAATAAGCACAGTTTCTGTCTTATCAAAAATATCGCGAAGTTGTAAAGCACTTTGACGTACGTTTACGCGTGATTGTTTAGATGTGGTCTCTTGTTTCGCACCAAAGTATGCAATCTTTTGATTTTGGATGTTAACAACTGCTTGGTCACCACCACGTTTTTCAGCAAGTTCAATAGCATTTTGAGCATAGTCTGATAATTCATCATATTCTAAATCCCAACTTGCCATACCAATAGAAACAGTTACTCTAATTTGATATTTTGCAGAGATTGCACGAATGCGCTCTAAAATATCAAATTTGTTAACCATCATTTCTTCTAACTTTTTGCGTTTCACTAACATGATTAAACGGTTATCCCCATAAGGTTTTAAATAACCATTGTATTCTTCTACCCAGTCAGCAATCGTTGATAAGTATTCACCCTTAATACTTGACTGTTCTGAAATATCAAAGTTAGCAATATTTTCTTCAAAGTTATCTAAGTTGATAATACCAATCGCTGGTAAGTTCTTAATAAACTCCAACTTAACCTTTTCACGTTCAGTTACGTTAAATAAGTAAATAACTTGTAAGTCTTTTTTGTAAATGACTTCGTATCTTTCTTCTTTAACAGCAATTGTAATTAAATCATGCTGTTCACCTTTGACATATTCAGCCAGTGGTTCATTAATTTCTTTAATTTGCTTATCAACTAACCTCGGTCCAAATATCTCTTTAGCAAAATTATTAACCCATTTAATTTCATTTAAACTTTCATCAAGAACAATAATTCCAATCGGAAGTCCTTGGAATGCATCATCACCGACTTGGTTAACACGAGGAGATAATTTACTCCAACGAGCAAGTCTGTTTTGAAGATTCGTAATTTGTTCTTTGAATTTTGATCTGTTTAAAAGTAATATTGAGATGGTAAAAATAACTGACCCTGCAATAGCACCACCAAAAGCAAAGTACATTAAGTCACTGACATTTCCATTAGAATTTTGATAAATGAGCACAGCTAAAAAAGTAAATGACCCAATAAATAACAATATTGAGATGGATATAACTAGAAATCTTTTCAATTTAACTACCTCACTTACAAAAATTATATCATATATTCATGCATGAATATAAAAAAATTATCCCCAATATTTGGGGATAATTGATATATTTTATTATTCTTTTACGAATGGTAGTAATGCCATGTGGCGTGATCTCTTGATAGCTGTTGCTAATTGGCGTTGCCATTTAGCTGAAGTACCAGTTACACGTCTTGGTAAGATTTTACCGCGTTCTGTAACAAATTTCTTTAATAATTCAGTATCTTTAAAGTCAATATGAGTGAACTTGTTTGCAGTAAAATAACATACTTTTTTGCGTTTTTTGAAGCCACCGCGTCTTTGTCTGTCTTGCATTATAATAGATCCTTTCTAAAATGGTAGATCATCGTCAGCAACTAATTGTTTTGATGTTTCATAGAATTCATCATTTTCAGCTTTGCTGACCTTACTTTCGTATTCACCATTCGAAGTTTGATCTCCACGTGACTCTAAGAGTTGTACACTGTCGCACACCACTTCAGTTACGTAACGGGTTTGACCGTTAGCATCGTCATAACTTCTTGTTTGAATACGTCCTTCGATGCCTAATAAAGCACCCTTTTTCACGAATTTCTTCATGAATTCAGCTTGATTTCTCCAGGCAACACATGATATAAAATCAGCTTGTCTTTCTCCTGATTGAGAAGTAAAATTACGATTTACAGCCAAAGTAAACTGAACAACTGAAACGTTGTTTGAAACAGCTCTTAAATCAACTTCTTTCGTAATTCTTCCAACAAGAACGACTCTATTTATCATGTTATTCTCCTTCTTTTACTTCAATGTGACGGATCACAGTTTCAGTAATAGCAATCACGCGCTTGTATTCGGCGATACCTGCTGGAGTCATTTCTGCTAACATCCAAACATAGTAACCTTTTCTTAGGTGATTGATCTCGTACGCTAAATCTTTTAAACCGATTTCTTTAAGTTCTAAGATGTTACCACCGTTTGATGTAACAACATTAGCTAAATCAGCAACCAACTTCTTTAAAGCTTCTGGATCTAAAGTTGGGTTAGCAATGTACATAAGTTCATACTTTCTCATGTTTTTAACCTCCTTCTGGACTCTGGGCATTTCTGCCAAGGGATTTGCAATTTTTCATGCCTTTAAATTATAACACTAAATGTTATAAAAAACAACTAAATTTTAAGTGTTTTTGATATCAAGTCAAATATGTATGTGACTGTGGTATCAATATTCTCTTTTCTTGTTTTATCCTTTAAAAATTCGACTTTATCTATATAGATATGCCCTTTATAGTAAATCCCAATATAACATTTATTAGGGTTCATACCTTCAGCATAACCGGTTGTTGCAACACACAAATCAGCATTTGTTACTAAATGAAGATTTTTTGCCATATCATGTGCAACGTCGCTTGAAACAACACCTTTTTGTTTAATGAGTTCAGGCGATATGTTTAAATATCTGATTTTAGCCTCATTTGAGTAAAGAACAAATGACTCTGAAAGTGCTAATGATGCATTTTTATTTTCAATAAACTTAGCTGCTAGTGCACCACCGGTCATTGATTCTGCAAATGCTATTTTTTCACTATGCTTAATTAAATACTCTAATATATTTCTCATGGAATCTCAACTTCAATCATTAATGTTTCAAATTGATTGGTATCTTCATTTTTTCTTCTAATCTCAAACTCATAAACATTACCAGATTTAATAGGACTTGCTGCTGAAATTAAATGTTCTGAGGTTGTAACTCTAGTACCATTTACGGAAAGAATAACATCGAATTGTTTTAATATGCCATATGATGGTCTTGTAACATTAACATCGATGATGACTACGCCAACTTCATTTGGATCAACTAATTCTTCTGGTTTAAAGTTTGCAGCTTGCTCTTTAAAGTATAGTAGATAGTCATTGGTTAAGAAGTCATTCATCTCTAGTAGATAAACACCAAGTTTTGGCGTCACTCTATCTAATAACTTCTTAATCATAAATGAAACTTGATTTACACTAATGGATTCCCCCATTAAGTAAACTGTTTGACCATTAAAAACTTCAATACGTTGGGTACTAATACCAATGAAAGTACCATCATATGAAAAGAGTGGACCACCAGAATTACCTGGGTTGATATTGGCAGTATGCGAAATAAAATATGAATCAAGCGCAGAGATAATCCCTAAATTAGTCACTAAGTTATAGTTATTAGTTGATACAGGTGTACCAATACCAAAGACAGTTTGTCCCACGGATACTTGCACATGCGTATTATTTTCTTCAAAAGGAATTATTTTAACTATTGGATACTCTAGGTCGCTCTTAAATCTAACAATAGCAATATCCTCATAATCTTTAGAAAGTGAATCATCCTCAGCATAAATATCGCCAAGTTCATCACGTTTAGTTGTTCTTATTGTGACTCTTGAGTTACCTTCGACAACGTGTTGATTGGTTACAACATAGTAGTAAAAAAACTCATCATCAATTGTTTCTTTCATGAATATTAACCCTGAACCAATGCCGGTATTAAATACCATATATTGGCCTAGTACAGCGACTGTAGACTCACGTAGAGATTCTGCTAAAACTCTAAATTCTTCACTTGTTGGTTCATCTCTAACTTCGTGAGGAATTCGTCCCGGGGTACAAGCTGTTAGGATTAATAGAAAGCATAAAAGAAATATACTTACTATTTTCTTCACCTAAATCAACTCCTCCACAAGATCTAATGCACGGTTAATAAAAATTGCACGATTAATTAAAACTTCAGGTCTAGCCCCGGTTGTTAATGAATATGATACATTAATACCAATCAGTTCGCCAGTTTCTTTTAAAAAGAGCGGTGAACCAACTTGTCCAAAGTTTAAATTTGTTCCATGAACTAAAATATTACCATCATAACCCATGATCGATGCAGGGTTTGTAACATAGTTATAATAACTTAGTGATAATGGTGTACCAATTGAAAAGATAAATCTGGTATTTAAACTTTCAACTGTACCACTATATCTTGATACTTCATAGACATCAAAGTTTTTAGAAGATTCAAACCAAACCAGTGCAATATCTTCATCTTGTTCATAATCTGTTTTAACATTTAAAACAGTACCATCAATGTTTTCTGTTGGTGTTGTATGTACTTTAATTGAAGACTTACCTGCAACAACATATTGGCTGGTTAAGATGTAATATTTGTGAAATAATGCACCTTCTTCCTTCTTAATAATAATACCTGATGCACGACGTACTTCATTATTATTTTCAACAATTGTATTTGATAAAGCTACAACAGTGTTTTTAAGTTCAGCAACCATATCAATAAACTCAGCCTCACCCGATGTGACATCAGGTGCAAAAACCTCTGGATTTAAACTTTCTATGAGGTCGTCTAATTGATCGCAAGCTGTAAGTGTAAGTATTAAGATAAAACTAAATAGGACTAAAAATATTTTTCTCATATGGTCTCCAATCTAAACAACTTTATCGCATTATCTGTTGTTTTAGCTGCTACTTCCTCACTACTTATGCCTTTTAATTCGGCAATTTTCTCTACAACATATTTATTATAAGCAGGTACATTTCTCTTACCACGGAATGGAACTGGTGCTAAGAATGGCCCATCAGTTTCTACTAAAATGTGTTCAAGTGGAATATTCGTTGCAATTTCATGCAAAGCTTCTGCTTTTTTAAAAGTTACCACACCAGTAATACCAATATAGAATCCAGCTTCTATGGCAAGTTTTGCATCCTCTATATTTGATGAGAATGAATGAAATACACCACGTATTTTACCAATAAAAGGTTTTACACATTCAAAGGCTTCTTTGAATGAATTTCTTGTATGAATAATAATTGGTTTATCAAGTTTTACTGCCAGTTCTAGTTGTTTAACAAAAAGTTCTTTTTGTTTATCTAGATTATCATTTCTCCAATAAAGGTCAATACCTGTTTCACCAATTGCAACAACTTTAGGGTGAGTTACATATTTCATAATGTCTTTAACTTCTAAATTATCAACATCACACGGGTGTACACCGACGGTTGCATATAAGTTTTCGTACTTTTCGGCAAGTTCTACCGCACGTTTATTGTGGTATATATCCATTCCAATTACGATCATCTTTTTTACATCAACTAACCTTGCTTCTTCTAAGAGTTGATCTAAATCTTCATCATAGTCTTTTATATTTAAATGGATGTGCGTATCTATAATCATATGTATCCTTCTTCCATTATTAAGTAAATTATACCACTAAAACAAAAAGAGACTTCATAATGAAGTCTCAGTTTTTATCTTGTTTTAATGTTATTATTCAATAACTTTAACTACTGAACCTGATGCAACAGTTCTTCCGCCTTCACGGATTGAGAACTTAGTACCTTCTTCAATAGCGATTGGGTGAATTAATTCAACAGTAACTTCTGCGTTATCACCAGGCATAACCATTTCAGTACCTTCAGCTAAGGTAATAATACCTGTGATGTCAGTTGTTCTGAAATAGAATTGTGGGCGGTAGTTTGAGAAGAACGCTGTATGACGTCCACCTTCTTCTTTTGATAAAACGTAGATTTGAGCAGTAAATTTGCTATGAGGTTTAACTGAACCTGGTTTAGCTAATACTTGTCCACGTTCAACTTCTGAACGGTCAACACCACGTAATAATGTACCGATGTTGTCACCTGCTTCAGCTTGATCCATTAATTTACGGAACATTTCAACGCCAGTAACAGTTGTGTTCTTAGTATCACGGATACCAACGATTTCAACTTGGTCACCAACTTTAACGATACCGCGGTCAACACGACCTGTAGCAACTGTACCACGACCTGTGATTGTGAATACGTCTTCTACTGGCATCATGAATGGTTTGTCTGTAGCACGAACTGGAGTGTCGATGTATGTGTCAACAGCTTCCATTAATTCTTCAACTTTAGCAACCCATTGTGGTTCGCCGTTTAAAGCGCCTAAAGCTGATCCACGGATAACAGGAATGTCATCACCTGGGAAATCGTATTCTGAAAGTAATTCACGTACTTCCATTTCAACTAAGTCAAGTAATTCATCATCACCAACTAAGTCAGCTTTGTTTAAGAATACTACTAACTTTGGAACACCAACTTGGCGTGATAATAAGATGTGTTCGCGAGTTTGTGGCATTGGGCCATCCGCAGCAGATACTACTAAGATTGCGCCGTCCATTTGAGCAGCACCTGTAATCATGTTTTTAACATAGTCAGCGTGACCTGGGCAGTCTACGTGAGCGTAGTGTCTAGCGTTTGTTTCATATTCAACGTGAGAAGCATTAATTGTAATACCGCGTTCTCTTTCTTCTGGAGCAGCATCGATTTGTGAGTAATCTCTCTTCTCAGCAAACCCTTTTGAAGCTAATACTGATGTAATAGCAGCAGTTAAAGTTGTTTTACCATGGTCAACGTGTCCGATTGTACCAACGTTAACATGGGGTTTTGTTCTGTTAAACTTTTGTTTTGCCATGACGCAAAATCCTCCTATAATTTTTTCGTTATAAAATCATTTTTACAATGATTATTTTATCATATTGGTAATTTTTTGTGAAGCGGATTAATTAGAACCGCGTTTTTTCATAATTTCTTCTTGAATTGATTTTGGAACGCGTTCATAATGATCAAATTGCATTACGAATGTAGCACGTCCTTGTGTGTTTGAACGTAGAGATGTTGCATAACCAAACATTTCTGATAATGGGACGAATGCGCGGATAGCGATTGCGTTACCACGGCCTTCTTGTGATTCAAGACGACCACGACGTGAAGTTAAGTCACCAATAACGTTACCAACATAGTCGTTTGGAGTTACTACTTCAACGTCCATGATTGGTTCTAAGATTACAGCACCAGCTTTAGTCTTAGTATCTTTTAAAGCCATAGAAGCAGCAACTTTGAATGCCATTTCTGATGAGTCGACTTCATGGTATGAACCGAATACTAATGTAGCTTTAATGTCTACGATTGGGAATCCAGCAAGCACACCTGATTGTAATGCTTCTTCAAGACCTTTTTGAACTGATGGGATGTATTCACGAGGGATTACACCACCAACGATTTTATCAACGAATTCAAATCCTTTACCTGGGTTTGGTTCGAATTCAATTACAACGTGACCGTATTGACCACGACCACCTGATTGACGTACGAACTTAGATTCAATTGATGCATTTTGAGTAATTGTTTCTCTGTATGATACTTGAGGTTCAGCAACGTTTGCTTCTACCTTGAATTCTCTTCTCATACGGTCAACAATAATGTCTAAGTGAAGTTCACCCATACCTGCAATAATTGTTTGGCCAGTTTCAGTGTTTGTATATGTTCTGAATGTTGGATCTTCCTCAGCGAGTTTTGCTAAAGCTGAACCCATCTTATCTTGGTCGTTCTTAGTTTTCGGTTCTACAGCGACTTCGATAACTGGTTCAGGGAAGTTCATTGATTCTAAAATGATATCATCGTTTTCTAACGCTAAAGTGTTACCTGTAGTCGTTAATTTTAGACCAACAGCAGCCGCGATATCACCTGCGTAAACTTCAGTGATTTCTTGACGGTTGTTAGCGTGCATTTGTAGTAAACGTCCAAATCTTTCGCGTTCATCTTTTGTCGTATTCTTGATGTATGAACCTGATGTGATATGACCTGAGTATACACGGAAGAATGTTAATTTACCTACGAATGGGTCAGTCATAACTTTGAATGCTAAAGCAGTGAATGGTTCATCATCTGAAGCATGACGGATGACTTCTTCTCCTTCAGGGTTGTGACCAACAACTGGTGGGATGTCAAGTGGTGAAGGTAGATAGTCGATAGCGGCATCTAACACTTTCTTAACACCTTTGTTTTTGAATGATGATCCACAAACTACTGGGAAGAATTCTACAGCAAGTGTACCCTTACGGATTGCACGTTTGATTAATTCAACTGTAACTTCTCCACCTTCTAGGTAAGTCATCATTAATTCTTCATCGTATTCAGCAACTGCTTCGATTAATTCGAATCTTAATTGCTTAGCTTCTTCTAATAAGTGAGCTGGAATTTCGATGTCTTTTGTATTTTCATCAGCATCACCAGTATATTGAACAGCAGTCATAGTGACTAAGTCAATAATACCGTTGAAGTCATTTTCTGATCCGATAGGTAATTGAATAGCATTTGCTTTAACGCCTAAACGGTTGTGGATAGTTTTGATCGCATGTTTGAAGTCTGCACCAATCTTATCCATTTTATTAACGTAAACAATTCTTGGAACTTTATACTCAGTAGCTTGTCTCCAAACAGTTTCTGTTTGAGGTTCAACACCAGCTTGAGCATCAATAACTGTAACAGCACCATCTAATACACGTAGAGAACGTGATACTTCGACTGTGAAGTCGACGTGTCCTGGGGTGTCAATGATGTTGACACGGTGTTCTCTCCATACTGCAGTAGTTGCTGCTGATGTAATTGTAATCCCACGTTCTTGTTCTTGTTCCATCCAGTCCATTTGTGATGCACCATCGTGTGTTTCGCCAATTTTATGGATTTTACCTGTATGGTATAAAATACGTTCGGTTGTTGTTGTTTTACCCGCATCAATGTGAGCCATGATACCGATATTACGTGTTTTTTCTAATGAATATTGACGTGGCATATAGATATCTCCTTAATTACCAGCGGTAATGAGCAAACGCACGGTTTGCTTCCGCCATCTTATGCGTTTCTTCGCGTTTCTTCACAGAAGCACCTAAGCCTTGTGATGCGTCGATAATTTCTTTTGCTAATCTTTCTTCCATAGTTTTTTCATGGCGTTTCTTAGCGTATTGTGATAACCATCTTAAAGCTAATGCTTGTCTTCTTTCTGGTCTTACTTCAACTGGAACTTGATAGTTTTGACCTCCGATACGACGCGCTCTAACTTCTAAGATAGGTGAGATGTTATTCATTGCTTCATTGAAAACATCAATTGGTTCGCGACCTGTTTGGTCTTTGATACGATTGAATGCACCATAGATGATACTTTGTGCAGTTCCTTTTTTACCGTCTTCCATAATCGCGTTCACTACACGAGTGATTAATTTTGAATTATAAATTGGATCTGGTAATACATCGCGTTTAACAACATGTCCTTTACGTGGCATCTTGTTCACCTTCTTCCTTTCGAGTGATTTTTAGTTAGATTTTAAATTCTTATTTTTTTCCTGCTGTTTTTGCAGCTGCACCAGCTTTAGGACGCTTAGCACCATACTTTGAGCGACCTTGTTTACGGTTTGCTACACCAGTTGCATCTAGTGATCCGCGAACGATGTGGTATCTTACCCCTGGTAAGTCCTTAACACGTCCACCGCGAACTAATACTACGGAGTGCTCTTGTAGTGAATGTCCAACACCTGGAATATACGCTGTTACTTCAGTTCCGTTTGATAATCTAACACGGGCATATTTACGTAATGCTGAGTTAGGTTTCTTTGGAGTCATTGTTGTAACACGAGTACATACCCCACGTTTTTGTGGTGAAGCATAATCAGACTCAGCTTTCTTTAAAGTGTTGAAACCATATTGTAAAGCTGGTGATTTTGATTTGTACTTCTTATCTGTACGTACATTCTTTGAGATAAGTTGTGATATTGTAGGCATGAATACATTTCCTTTCTTGAAACACATGTCCAAGTGTTTCATTTTTATTCTTTTGGCTTTGTGAAGCCATTTATTTAATGTAGATAATGATATTTAAATCATACCTTCTTAATTATATATTTTTGCAATATAAAAGTCAACAAAAATCGATTTGAAATATTTGAATTCTCGTAAAAAAACCACCATTTTTTGGTGGAATTTTTAACTTCTAAACGGTAAATTAAACGAATCAATTTCAATTATAGTGCCTTTAGGATCTGTAAAGAAGAAAATCATTTTACCTAAGGCATTGTTTCTAGTTTAGTTACTTTGGATGCATTAGACTACACGATTTTATCATCATACTGGTCAACCTCATTGAAAGTGTCAACATAAAAGGCAATTTCCATATGATAAGATAAACCAGGCTTTCTAAAACTTATCTTTCCCACACATGCGCATAAGTATCTTTATTTTCATTAAAGACTCTAACAACATATGGACATGTTGGAATTATCTTTTTACCTTCTTTAACTGCAAGATCAACTAGTGCATTGACTAACTTTAATGCAATACCTTGACCACGTAATGCTGGGTCTACAAATGTATGATCTGCATTCCATACATGATTATCTTCTTCTTTGTAAGTGATTTCTGCAATCATCTGACCATTTTCATCATTCATGAAAATACGTCCTTTTTCATATATAAACATATATTATCATCTCCTATATAAATATTATAATCTATAAAAGAGAAAAGGAGCAGTTAACAAACTACTCCCTTTGTTGATATTCAGGCCCAAATACTTTCTCCCTAAGTATCCAAACCCGACAATATTGATAGACCGTAATTAATTATATATCTTTACATATTATTTTTCAAGAAATAAGTTTGAATCTCAAATTATACCATTTTTAACAAAAAGACCAATCTTTATAAGATTGGCCTTTGTTTATAAATTAGTCTAGTTCTTCGTACTCATCAATGACTTGTTGAGGCTTGTCATAGAAGAAATCTTTTTCTTGTAAGATACCAGTACCAGCAGGGATTAAACCACCGATGATGACGTTTTCTTTTAGACCGTGTAATTCATCACGTTTACCTTTGATTGCAGCATCTGTAAGAATACGAGTTGTTTCTTGGAATGATGCAGCAGATAAGAATGAATCACTACGTAAAGAAGCACGTGTGATACCTAATAGAATTGGACGACCTACAGCAAGACGTTTACGGCCTGCCATAGCTTCTTTGTTTGCTCTTTGGAATTCAGCAATTGATACTTCAGTACCTGGAAGTAAATCAGTGTCACCTTCAATTACAATCACAATACGTCTTAACATTTGACGAATAATTACTTCAACGTGTTTGTCAGAAATTTCAACCCCTTGAGCACGGTAAACTTTTTGAACTTCTTCTAAGATATAGTTAGAAGCTTGTTCTACGTCAGTTACACGTAATAATTCTTTAGGATTGATTGAGCCGGCTGATAATTTCTTACCAGCTTTGATAGTTGCACCTTTCTTAACAAGAGATTCAACGTTTGGATCAAGTGTGTACTTGTATTCCTTATCCGCTTCATCAATAACTGTGATAATGTTAGATCCACCCTTACGAGAGATATCTTTAACTTTACCAGAAACTTCAGAAATGATTGCTTTACCTTTTGGATTACGCGCTTCAAATAATTCTTGAATACGTGGAAGACCTTGGGTAATATCGGCACCTGAGGCAACCCCACCGGTGTGGAATGTTCTCATGGTTAACTGTGTACCAGGTTCACCGATTGATTGAGCTGCGACAACCCCCACTGCTTCCCCAACTTCTACGTGTTGGTTTGTAGCAAGGTTAATACCGTAGTCTTTCGCACAGATACCATGGTGTGAGTTACAAGCTAATACAGATCTGATTTCTACTTCTTTAACACCTGACTTAACGATTTCAAAACCGATTTCGTCAGTAATTAATTCATTACGTTTGATTAATACTTCGCCAGTTTGTGGGTTAATGATGTCTTTTGCAGCAAATCTACCATGGATTCTATCATGTAATGGAACAATTTCCTTACCTGATTCATCAACAATAGCTTTAACAATGACACCATGTTCACTACCACAATCTTCTTCAACGATGATGACATCTTGAGAAACGTCAACTAAACGACGAGTTAAGTAACCTGATTCGGCTGTCTTTAACGCTGTATCGGTAGAACCTTTACGCGCACCGTGCGTTGAGATGAAGAATTCTGATACGGTTAGACCTTCACGGAATGATGATTGAACTGGGACTTCAATAGTTTCACCCTTAGGGTTACTCATCAGACCACGCATACCAACTAACTGAGTGAAGTTAGATACGTTACCACGGGCACCAGAGTCTGACATCATATAGATGTTGTTGTCCTTATCAAATTCTGACATTAATCCTGATTGGATCTTACCACGAACTTCTGTCCATTTGTCGATGACTAACTTCTTACGTTCTGCTTCAGTTAGAAGTCCATCTTCGTACCATTCTTCAATTTCAGCGATTTGATTTTCAGTCGCATCAATTAAATCTTTCTTCTTAGAGTATACATTGATATCAGCAAATGAAATTGTGATACCAGCAACTGTAGAATACTTGAATCCTAAATCTTTTAATTTGTCTAACATCTTAGAAGTTTCTGAGATGTGGAATAATTTGAAGACTCTAGCAATAACAAGTGATAAGAATTTCTTCTTGAATGGTTCTGGTGAAGGAATTGAAGCTAATGCTTCTTTTGGATTTACGCCTTTTGAGATGAAGTAAATATCTGGTGTTTTTTCTTCTAAGTTGAATGAATTTGGTTCATTAACATATGGGAATGTATCAGGTAAGATTTCATTGAAGATTAATTTACCTAATGTAGTCACTAAATATTTATTGTTTTGTTCTTCAGTAAATGTATGTTTAACAGTTTCAGGTCTTAAGATAATACGTGTATGTAACGTAATTTCTTTTTGATCGTATGCTAACTTAGCTTCATCGATTGATGAGAAGAACTTACCTTCATTTCTGTTTTGGTATTGATGACGTTCAGTCTTAGCTGCATCAGCAAATGTTCTTTCTAATCTTTCTTCAATAGTTAAGTAGTAGTTACCTAAAACCATGTCTTGAGATGGTGTAACAACTGGTTTACCATCTTTAGGGTTTAAGATGTTGTTTGAAGCTAACATAAGAAGTCTTGCTTCTGCTTGTGCTTCAGGTGAAAGTGGAACGTGAACAGCCATTTGGTCACCGTCAAAGTCCGCGTTAAACGCAGGCGTAACAAGTGGGTGTAAACGAATCGCTTTACCATCGATTAATTTAGGTTCGAATGCTTGGATACCAAGTCTGTGAAGTGTTGGGGCACGGTTTAATAGAACTGGATGTTCACGAACAACCTTTTCTAATGCTCTCCAAGTATCATCATCACGTTTTTCATATTTAGCATTGGCATTTTTCTTTTCAGCACCAGTCATTAATTGTAATTCTCTTAAGATGAATGGTTTGAATAAAGTAATAGCCATTTCACGTGGAATACCACATTGGTACATTTCTAAGTCTGGTCCGACGATAATTACTGAACGTCCTGAGTAGTCAACACGTTTACCAAGTAAGTTTTGACGGAAACGACCTTGTTTACCACGTAATAAATCTGATAATGATTTTAAGTGACGATTTCTTTCAACAGCTGCTTTCTTACCACGTTTAGCGTTGTCAAATAAAGCATCAACTGCTTCTTGTAACATACGTTTTTCGTTCTTAGTAATTAAGCGAGGTGCATTTTGTTCTTTTTGTTTCTTTAAACGGTTATTACGGTTTAAGATGCGACGATATAAGTCATTAAGGTCAGTAGTTGCAAAACGACCACCATCTAGTGGAACCATTGGACGTAAGTCTGGTGGGATGACAGGAATTACATCCATAACCATCCATTCAGGTTTGTTGTCAGATTGGTTGAATGATTCAACAACTTCTAATCTCTTAATAATACGATCTCGTTTTTGTTTTGATGCAGTCTTTAATCTTCTTCTTAAAGATTTAACTTCTTTTTCTAAGTCAAGTTCTTGAAGTAATTTTTTAACTGCTTCAGCACCAGTTAAGGCAGTAAATCTGTTACCGTATTCTTCAACTAAAGCTGAATAATCTTGTTCGGTTAAGATTTGTTTCTTCGCTAGTGGTGTGTTACCTGCATCTGTAACGATGTAAGCTGCATGGCAAACAACTTCTTCTAATGATTTAGCTTTAATACCTAGTAAAATAGCTAGTCTTGAAGGAGAGTTCTTTAAGTACCAAGTGTGAACAACTGGGGCTTCAAGATTGATGTGACCCATTCTTTCACGACGTACTTTAGATTCAGTGATTTCAATACCACATTTTGGACAGATTTGACCTTTATTAACGGTTTGTTTCTTTCCACATGCGCATTGGTAATCTCTAGTTGGTCCAAAGATTCTTTCGTCAAATAATCCACCTGGTTCAGGTTTTGATGTACGGTAGTTAATTGTTTCATGGTTAACAACTTCACCATAAGACCAGTTTCTAATTTCTTCTGGAGAAGCTAGTCTGATCTTGAAGTGAGTAAATGTTCTTGAACCATAACCTTTTCTAATTTGTTGTACTTTAGTTTGAATTCTTGATTCAACATCATCTTTAACTGAAATTGGCGTGAATTCTTCTTCAAAATTCACTTCACCTTCATGATGATGGTGTTCGCTTTCAGCTAATGCTTCTTCACCATAAAGTTCTAATAAATCATTGATTTCTTTTAGTAAGAATTCATCTTTATCAAAGATATGGTATAAAGCATGTTTGTCGTATTTTAATAAAACTTCTAAGTCTTTAATACCGGCAGTTTCAAGTACTGATACCGCATCACTTGATAATGAAAGGTCAGTAACTTTTCTTGGTAATTTATAAAAGACTAAAGTTGGTAGAACTTCTTCAAAAGAGTCTGAAAGTAAAGATTGTAGCTCTTTAACATTGAAGGTGTTGAAATCTTCTAAGCGGTCAATACCAGAGAGTTTTAATCTTTCTAAGGCCTTTTGGGAAAGTTTTAGCTGTTCTACTGGTAATGATAAAATTTCTTTGCTAGACATTATCTAAACCCTCCTTTGTTTAAGCCTTTCGTAGTGTCAACCAAGCTCTTTGTTGCTTCGTTTTCACCGGTTGTAGCTTCGACTAATTCAACGTATAAGCCTAAAGCTTGTAATTCTCTTGTTAATACTCTGAATGATTCAGGGATTGATGCTTTTGGAATTGGTTGACCATGTGTAATTGCATAGTAAACTTTATTTCTTCCTAACATATCGTCTGATTTAACAGTTAACATTTCTTGTAATGTATGTGCAGCACCATAAGCATATAATGCCCAAACTTCCATTTCCCCGAAACGTTGACCACCATTTTGAGCTTTACCACCCATTGGTTGTTGTGTTACTAGAGTATATGGACCGACGTTTCTAGCGTGAAGTTTATCGTCAACCATGTGTGATAGTTTGATCATATACATGACACCAACTGAAATACGGTTTTGATAAGGTTCACCAGTACGTCCATCATAAAGGGTTGTCTTACCATCTGGTTCAATACCAGCGTCCTTCATGATTTCTTTTAAGTCATCGTCGTTTACCCCGTCGAAGACTGGTGTTGCTACTTTGATACCTAATTTCTTAGCTGAAATACCTAAGTGAATTTCTAAAATTTGTCCGATGTTCATACGAGATGGAACGCCAAGTGGGTTTAACATGATGTCTACATAAGTACCATCTGCTAAATATGGCATATCTTCTCTTGGTAAGATCTTAGAGATAACCCCTTTATTACCGTGACGACCAGCCATTTTGTCCCCTTCAGAGATCTTACGTTTCTTAGCGATGTAAACTCTAATTTGTTCGTTTACACCAGCAGGTAATTGGTCACCATTTTTCTTAGAGAAGTATTGAACTGATTGAACAACACCACCGCCACCATGTGGAACGCGCAGTGATGAATCACGGAATTCTTTAGCTTTATCACCAATAACAGCATGAATTAACTTTTCTTGTGGTGTTGGTTCAAATGCACCTTTTGGTGTAATCTTACCAACTAAGATGTCGCCTTCTTTAACTTCAGAACCTGGTACGATAATACCGCGTTCATCAAGATATTTAACTGCTTCTTGGCTGACGTTTGGAATTTCTCTTGTGATTTCTTCTTTACCGTTAGCTTGTTTTAAATCTCTAGTTTCGATTTCATATTCATCGATATGGATTGATGTATAAACGTCATTCTTAACTAAGTCTTCGCACATAATAACGGCGTCTTCATAGTTGTAACCTTCCCATGTCATGAAGGCAACAGTAACGTTACGTCCTAAAGCAAGTTCACCTTTATCAGTTGATGGACCATCAGCGATGACATCTCCCTTTTCAATGTACTCACCTTGGAAAACAAGTGGTCTTTGAAGTACTAATGTATCTTGGTTTGAACGTAAGAATTGAATTAATTCAAATTCTTTAGTATCACCAAGGTTGTAGTCATATAATTTTTTAGCAATTGCATAGTTAAACTCACCGCCAACAGTATAAATTGTTTGGCCAGCTACTTTAACATCTTCTTTTGGTTCTTGTGTAATTCTAACAATTTTAGCATCAACATAAGTTACATAACCTGTAACATCTGATACGACTACAGCACCTGAGTCTTTAGCTGCACGGTATTCAATACCTGTACCAACGATAGCAGATGTTGGTTTTAATAAAGGTACTGCTTGACGTTGCATGTTCGCACCCATTAAAGCACGTGACGCGTCATCGTGTTCAAGAAATGGAATTGAAGCTGTCGCAACAGATACTAACTGTTTAGGTGATACGTCCATTAATGTAATTTCATGGCTATCAAAGATAGCTGTTTCACCGTTTGAACGCGCAATTACACGAGTTTCAGCAAATGTACCGTCATTATTAACTGGAGAAGCTGCAGATGCAATGACATGATCTTGTTCTTCATTTGCAGTTAAGTAGACAAATTCATTTGATACAACCGGTTCACCAGTAGCAGTTCTTTCAACTTTTAAGAATGGTGTTTGAATGAAACCGTATTGGTCAACTTTAGCGTATGTTGCTAAAGATGAGATTAAACCGATTGATGGACCTTCTGGAGTTTCAATTGGACATAGACGACCATAGTGAGAGTTGTGAACGTCACGAACTTCAACGCCGGCACGGTCTCTTGCGATACCACCAGTACCTAATGCTGATACTCTACGTTTTTGAGTTAATTCAGCAAGTGGGTTGATTTGGTCCATGAATTGTGACAATTGAGATGAACCGAAGAAAGTCTTGATTGCACCAACAAGTGGTGTCATATTCATAATGTTTGAAGGTGTTGCATCAGCAAAGTTTGTTGTTGACATCTTATCTTTGATATTCTTCTCTGCTCTTGCTAAACCAATTCTGAATTGATTCTTTAATAATTCTCCGATTAAACGTAAACGACGGTTACCTAAGTGGTCAATATCATCTGTTGAACCTAAGTTCTCATATAGGTTTAAGTAATAAGAGATTGCAGCAACGATGTCTGATAATACAACATGTTCTCTTGTTTCTCTTTGGTCGTTACCAATTAAACGAATAACTGATGATTTATCACCGTTATCATCATAGACATAAACATCAAGAATTTCAGCGATAACGCCAGTTCTTGAAGCTTCTTTCTTATAGATGTCTTCGTTTAAGAAGTACTTAATAACTTTTTCGTCGATTGCATGACGATTTTTTCTTAATGTTTGGATAACATCTTCAGTAATAGCTTCATTACGTTTAACTAATACTTCACCTGTTTTTAGGTTGATGATATTTTCCTTAGCATATAACATATCGCCACCATCTGGTAGTGATACTGCTAAGATTTCATCTGAAGTTTCGTTTTCTAATGAATTTTCTTTACTGATGACTTCGCGACGGAAAGAGTCACGATTAGCACTTAATAAATCAACGATTTCTTTAGTGATTTCAGTATCTTTCTTGATAACTTCGCCATTAGCTAGTAATACGTCATTAGCAAGGAATGTACCTTGAGCACGTGATAAAACGTCTAACTTCTTGTTGAATTTATAACGTCCAACTGCAGCTAGATCATATCTTCTACGATCGAATAATCTTAAACGGATAAATTCACGAGCAGCATCGGCAGGAACTTTTTCACCTTGACGTAGTTTTGCATATAAATCAATAACCGCGTCATTTGGAGACTTAGATTCATCCTTTTCGAATGTTGCTGATAATAAACCTGATTTACCAAATGTTTCTTCAATTTCTTTTTTAGTAGTGAAACCTAACGCTCTAATGAAAGTTGTCATTGGAACTTTCTTAGATCTGTCTAGTTTTGCATAGAGAATCTCTTTGGAGCCTTGTTCAAACTCAATCCACGCACCACGTGTTGGTATGATTTGAGCAGCATATTTGATTGCATTAATTTTCTTGTCTAATTCAGAAGTGTAATAAACACCACTTGAACGTACAATTTGAGATACCACGACTCGTTCAGCACCGTTGATAACAAAGGTACCTGATGGAGTCATCATTGGTAAGTCGCACATTAAGACGTTTGATTCGCGAACTTCACCAGTAATGGCATTTTCAAGTTTAACTCTTGCAGATAATTGTCTTGAGTAATTTAAATCACGACGTTTTGCGTCAGTGATTGTGTACTTAGGTTCAGCTAAGAAGCTTTCTTCGAACCAAAGCTTTAAATCCCCATTGTGTCCTTCAATAGGGGAAATATCGATTAATAACTCATTGATACCTGTTTCGATAAATTCTTGAAATGATGTGGTTTGGATCTCGATAAGATTTGGTAATTCTACCTGATGTAACATTTTTGAGTAGTTACGACGCTCTGCTTTTTTGCCGTATTTTACGGTTTTATATCCCATGAATTCACACTCCTATCGTTCTTTAAGGGAACATTTTAACCACTTTATATATTAAAATATATATAAAGAGACCATTTCTATGCATTTTATAATTTTACCACAATTTGTTAAATAGAGTCAATATAAAAATGAAATACTGTTATTTTATCGCGCAAATTACGTAAAATCCTTTATCCTTTACAGGGACAAAGACTTCCTTGTAAAGCGTCTTTAAATATTCGATTGTTGACTTCGCACCTTGTTGTTTTCTAACAACAATCCAAAATCTTCCATCGTCATTTAAATGATCTTTCGCATCACGGTATAAAGCATAGATCACTTTTTTACCTGCTCTAATTGGCGGGTTTGACATGATTAAATCAAACTTACCTTCAATCTTTTCAAATAAATCTGATACTAAAATATTAGCCTCTATGTTGTTTTGATTGGCGTTTCTTTTTGCTAATTCTACAGCTCTTAAATTGACGTCACACATGGTTAGATTTAGCTTTGGATTTATCTTCTTTAAGATAATTCCCATCACACCAACACCACACCCCATATCTAGCAGACTATGTGTATTTTCTTCAATTTTTATTGCTTCAATTAAGGTTTTTGATCCATAATCTAACCCATCTTTTGAGAAGACACCTCTATCAGTTGTAAAGCTAAAATTATGAGAGAATATAGTGAGGTGATAAGTACTTTCCTCGTGATTTAATTTATCATCATTAATGAAATAATGACTCATCTTTTCCTCCTTATAAGATGTGAAAAAACCCAAGGGTTGCCCTCAGGTTTTTCACTCATGTTCGTTTTATAGATTAAACGATAGCAACTGTAGCACCAGCAGCTTCGAAGTCCGCTTTGATCTTTTCAGCGTCTTCTTTCTTAACTTTTTCTTTGATTACTGCATCTGCAGTTTCAACTAAAGTCTTAGCTTCTACTAGGCCTAAACCAGTTACAGCACGCATAACTTTGATTACTTCAATTTTCTTATCGCCGAATGACTTTAAGATTACGTTGAATTCAGTCTTTTCTTCAACAGCAGCTGCTTGAGCAGGACCTGCTGAAACTGCTACTGCAGTTGGGTCGATACCGAATTCTTCTTTTAATCCGTCAACTAATTCTTTGATTTCTAATAAAGACATTTCTTTTAAAGCTTCTACGAAAGCTTGTTTAGTTAATTTTGCCATGGTTAAATTCTCCTTTTTAATTTGATTAATTTGAACCTTCAGCAAGCATATTTAAACCTACTGATAGTTCTTTTACTGGCATTAATAATCCAGCCGCTAATTGTGTTAATAAAGTTTCTCTTGATGGTAAGTTTGCTAAAGCTACCATTTCTGCTTGAGTAGCAACAGATCCTTCGATAACACCTGACTTAATTACAACAGTTTTGTTCTTTTTAGCAAATTCAGCAATTGACTTAGCTGGAGCTACAACATCATCATATGAGATTGCAACTGCTAAAGGACCAACTAATGATTCTGATAATTTTCCAAAACCAGCAATTTCAGCGGCACGGCGTGTAATATTGTTCTTATATACTTTAAGATCAATATTTTGCTTGTGAAGTTCAATTCTTAATGTTGTTAAAGCAGCAACTGATAAACTCTTGTATTCAAAAACTACAACAGTTTTTGATTCTTGGAATTTAGCAACTAATGTTTCAACTTCTTGAACTTTCTTCGCGATTGATTTGTTCATTTTGTGCCTCCTCTATAAGGTATTTGACTACTGATTTTATTTCGTTACAAAATAAAATCCCTCTTTTGTACCCCTAAAGACATAAAAGAGAGAAATAAGTTCCAGATATATTCTCCTCGGTAGCAAATTAAGACTAATGGTCAGCTACTGTCTTAGGTAAATATTAAGTTTAATCTTTTTGTAAATTCTAGTTGTTTAATTAGTTACGAATTTTGTTTTCATCAACATGTAGACCAGGTCCCATTGTTGTTGAAACAGTAATGTTTTTGATGTATGTACCTTTAACTGTAGCTGGCTTAATACGAACTAATTGGTTGTATATAGCTAGTAAGTTTTCATGTAATTTAGCTGCATCAAATGATACCTTACCGATTGGAGCATGGACATTACCAAACTTATCTGTACGATATTCAATTTTACCAGCCTTAATTTCTTGAACGGCTTTAGCAACATCTAATGTGACTGTACCAGTCTTAGGGTTTGGCATTAATCCTTTCGGACCAAGCACACGACCTAATTTACCTAGTTGAGCCATCATATCAGGGGTTGCTACCATAACATCGAAATCTAACCAACCGCCTGAGATCTTTTCAATTAACTCAGTATCGCCTGCTGCATCAGCACCAGCTGCTAAAGCTTCTTTAGCTTTTTCAGATTTCGCAATAACGACAACCTTTACAGTCTTACCAGTACCATGAGGTAAGCTAATAGCTCCTCTTAAGTTTTGGTCAGCCTTTCTTGGGTCAACGTTTAAGCGGAATGCAACTTCAACGGTAGCATCAAACTTAGTAACTGAAGTTTTCTTAGCTAATTCAACAGCTTCAACACCTGCGTATTTAACTGACTTATCAACTAATTTAACAGCTTCTAAGTATCTCTTTCCTTGTTTCATGGATATTCCTCCTAAATGTGGTATAACGGGATTTCCTCCCACAATTTAGACAAGTGTTAACTTTCTAAATTAAATTATTCTGTGATTGCGATACCCATTTGCTTAGCTGTACCAGCAATGATCTTCATTGCAGCTTCAACTGTGTAAGCATTTAAGTCAGGCATCTTCATCTTTGCAACTTCTTCTAACTGAGCCTTAGTGATTGTAGCTACCTTATCCTTCTTAGCGTTTTTAGCGCCTGATTGGATGTTAGCTGCTTTCTTTAGTAAGTCAGAAGCTGGTGGGGTTTTAGTAACAATTGAGAATGTTCTGTCTTCATAGACTGAAATCACAACTGGTACGATGTACCCAATCATATTTTGTGTCATGTCGTTAAATTGTTTAACGAACTGAGGAATATTTACTTGAGCTTGACCTAGTGCTGGACCAACTGGTGGCGCTGGAGTAGCTTTTCCTGCAGGGATTTGTAATTTAACTTGTTTGACAACTTTTTTCTCTGCCATAACACGACCTCCTTCTTCTAATAAGTATGTGGTACGAAATTAATTCTTCCACTCTGGTGTGTTTACACGCGTTATTATTCTATCATTTATGATAAGTAGTGTCAATCATTTTTTTTACTAAGTTCAACTGTATCAATTTTGCGATTTCAATAAAGAGGTGACTAGGTTACCTAAAGGTGCCTTCTTACATTATTATTGGTAAATTGTTATAATTAAAGAAAGGAGATTTTTACTATGCAAAACTTTCATTCAAATGATATCATGCACATCAAAACTGTTACTTTGATGGTGAAAGATATTAAAAGATCACTTGATTTTTACCAACAAAGAATCGGTATGAAATTAATTGATCAAAAAGACGATTTATATACGCTTGGCACTTATGAAAACATACCACTTATTAAGTTAATTTCTAATCCAAATGCACGTCCTAAATTACGTGCAACTGGACTTTATCACTTCGCTATTTTAATGCCTTCAAGGGCTTATCTAGGCCAATTTATACAACATATGATTAACACTAGAACACAAGTGACAGGCGGTGCCGATCACGGTATTAGTGAGGCGTTATATTTAGATGATCCAGATGGCAACGGTATTGAAATTTATGCAGATAGACCAGTTGACTTATGGCCACCATTTGATGATGCAGTCAATGCTCCAATGGACTATCAAGACTTAATTGACAATCAAGTTAAAGAACCTTTCTTACATCTTCCAAACGGTACGATCATGGGTCATATACACCTACATGTTTCAAACATTGATAAAGGCATTAAATTCTTTGAAGGTGTTTTAGGATTTAGGGAAACTATGGCATATGGACCACATGCACATTTTTCAAGTGATGCTGGTTATCATCACCATTTAGGTTTTAATGTATGGGCAGGCATTGGTGTCCCAAACAATCCAGATGATGCAGTTGGTCTTAAAGCATATGATTTAATTGTTCCAAATGATCAATTTGAAAACTTTAAAGAACGCATTGAATCTAATAATTACGAACTCAAAGCAGATGGAAAAGGGTTATATTTGATTGATATAAATAATGTCCGTATCGACATAATAAAAGGCTAGAAACGAAAGTATTGGTTTCTAGCCTTTTTTCTTATCTTTTAATTGAGATAAATCCTAAGTAATTAATCGGTGTTTCTTTACCATTGCTCACTGTTGTACCTTTAAATCGATAGGTTAGAATGATACTATCTTTATCTAAGTTTTCTTGGAAAAATTTAACAATAAATTCATTTTTTATCGTTAAGATACCATCTTTAAATATGTAGTCAACTTCTGTAATATCATCACCTGAGATAGAAACAAATTCTGAACCTTGTACGTCAAATAAGAATACGACATCATTATGATAATCAGTTTTAACATTCTTATCTGAGTAAACATAAGGTTTTTGGTCTGTTGTGATTTCAATTGCGATGAAATGTTCACCTAGATTAGTTCTTAATTTATAATAAACTACTTTAGTACGTCCTTCTAAGGTTTTTAAATACTCGCTTGATAAATATATCGCGTTTTCTAGAATATATAAATTTTCTGGATCAATTGTTTCATATACTTCTTTTTGATCTCTAGAAACTCTATTCAATTCAAATCCATTTAATGATTTACCACCATAATTAAATAACAATAAATCAAATTCTGAAAATAAACTATATTGATAATTATGTGTGGTTTGGATGATATCATTCTCAGTAATAATAAAGGTTAATGGTGTTGTATAACCACTTGGTATATAACCATCTCTTCTTGAGTCGATACTAATCACGTATTCACCGACACCAAAGAATGGGATGATATCAGTTCTAGTATCATAAATTGTGCCATTGATATTAATGAAATGATAGTACGCTCTTGCATCTTTAGTATAAGTTAATACACCATTGGTAATACTGATATTTGTGGCATAATTCAACATTCCAAAATTAATTGTTTTAACTTCACTGAATTCAGAATCAACTAAAGTTGGTGATACTGCTTTGACTTGAATCATATGAATTCCAGGATTTACTTTAAGGTTTGGATGTTCTAAAGTTGAGTAATCCGTCGCATTTAAACGAATAATATAATGAGAAGCTCTGTTGTCGCCATCAAATAAAATTTTACCTTCATCATTTACTCTAATATTTGAAGGTGTATTTAAAAACCCAACAGTGACTGTAACTTGATCTGAGAATAAAGAATCTAAGTACCCGCTCCCCACCGCTTTAATACGCACATTAAAAATGCCCTCTTCAAGGATGGTATAGCTTGTTTGTGTGGTTGTTACATTTGTACCGCTAATATTTAGAATATAACTTGTTGCATTTGCTACTGATTCATATGAAACCACATTCTTTGTAACAGTGATTCCGATTGGTTTATCTAATCTTGATAATGATGTATCAGGACTACATGCCACAAGTAAAAACATTGATAAAGTTATTATTGTCAAAAATACTTTCTTCATACTTACTCCCTTTTTCCTAATGATATTATATCATTGTTTTTACGCTACCCCCTATTATAAATCCCCGTAAAACAACATCTGGTTTTATATAATTGTTAGTTTGTTTTGTATTTTATTAATAGGTAGTTGTAATTTGCTTAAAAGAGATATCGTTAAAGAAAAAGAGATGCTTTTTAACAAGCACCTCTTAAAAATAACTTAATAATCAATCAAACCACCACTCAGGGAATCCTAAGTAGATTGGACTAAATAATTCATTTGAGTATTGATCGATAAAATCTTGGAAGGTTTCTTCTGTTAATAAAATCGTTCTTGCTTCATATTTTAAAAATACTTCAATGACAGTGTGACTCGTTACAACAAAATCAGCCTCCGCATCAAAGTATACACTCGTACCAAAAACATAAAAAGCAAACACTTTATCATTAAGTCTAGCTAGCTCTTCAAAATCAAGCGTTACAACATCACCATAGTAATAACCATTACCATAATAAATAGTTGTAGATTCTGCTTCATTAGTACGATAATTAATCGTAATATCATACTGTGTATATTCTGTATCAATAGCAAAGATATTTCCTACAGCGATAAAACTAAATAGGACAACAAGTAGCGCTATTAATCTTTTCATTACCATAGTCTACCTATTTTTTTTCTAAACCTGCAACACCATTACCTGTACTATTAGCAATTGAATTTGCAAAATCAAAAACAGTGACTTCAATCACTGGAGATTTATACGTTTTTTTGTTTAATTCCATTCCTTTTTCTCTCTCACACAAAAAAATCGGTTAGTTCATTTAACCTATTTTTTGATACCTATCCTACCAACAAAACTTGTTGATAATACCTATCTGGATGATTCATCCCTTGATAAAAATGCTTTTTGAAACTTATACTACTAATAACATTGTATTTTTTTTAATTGCTTATTAAGATTTGCTTAAAGAAAAAATGGGTATATGATTCCCATCATAAACCCATTTATAAGAATATCGTTAATCAATTCGTTTATTCACAGTTAACGATTTTTTAACTGTTACAAATACGGTAAATGCCATCAAAATTAATGTGTTTCTTACAAGCTCTAACGCTTCTAAACCAATTTTTTTTGAGAACACATATACAAATGCTTTAATCAGAATATCAAGTCCAATAAAGCCCCATGCGATAAACATGATGATTTGGAATGATGTTAGGAGTGCTTTAGGCATTGGAACAAATGTAGCAATGATGACAAGTACTAAAATGAATACCGCTACCGCTAAAGAAGAAAATAAGATTTCATCACTAAAAGTTGCAAAGTAATCATAGAAATATAGTTTGTAGTTTTCTATTCTAATCTCATCAAACTCGCCATCCATTTTAAAGGTATGAACAATTGTATTATTATCATTTATTTGATAAGTTTTGGTATACGAGACCGTGTGTAAAGTCTGAAAAACATCATCATTAAAGACTCTAAAAGTGATATCAAATGCTTTTAGATCTCTTTGATAATAACTGATTTCTAATTTAGAAGACCAGTTAAATGTTGTTTCATCACTCACTTCATCATAGTCTGCCGTATATTCTAACTCTGAAAAAACTTCAGGAATGACCTGACACGAAACTAAGATGAGAGCAAGCATTATCGTAATAAAGATACTCAAAAATGGTTTAAATCTTCTTTTTTTATTTATCATAAGACACTTACCCCTTTAGATCTTCCAAATTCATTTTATCAAAAAAATAAAAGGTACACCAATGATTTATGTGTACCTTCTTATTAATAAACTATTTATGCTACATAAGGAACTTCTGGGTCACCGTAACTAAATAAGATTTCAGCAAACTGTCCATCATAATAGAAATCAATAAATGGATTTCTATTACCTTGGTTTTGATGAATCTTATTATTTCTAGCAATTTCTTCTGGTGAGACAGGATCTAATGCATTCCATTCTAGTAAGTCATCTAAATAACCATAATAGATATTACCTTTAACACCAGCATATTGAGAATCTCTTGTTACTAATGTTAAATGTGGATAAGTGATTGTCATATAGAATAATGCACGAGCAATATCCCCAATATACTCATCACCTGGATAGAATAATTGACCATTTCTATTTGGATTACCTGTTGTTCCTGTGTTACCAAAATAGTGGTCTGAGTGTAATGATTGATTAGCTGTTCTTTCAGCATTCCACATGTTGTGTAAATCAGAATAGTGACCACGTTCTGTTCCAGATGGTCTATCATCAAATGAACCAGTGTTTATAACAAAGTTAGTAAAACTATTTAATCGTCTTGTATTATCAGCTGGTTTAATTTGCATGTTATTAGCGGGCCAAATATGTTCTCTATCAACATTAATACCGCTTGGTCCACTACCACCCGAGTTCCAACCTGAAGTGATCCAATTTCCGTCAAATACAGCACTACTTGTATCATAAAGAATGTATTGTCCACCTTTAGTTGTATTTAATACCCAGTTGTATTCTGTTGACGTACTATAACCTTTATATGATGTTAAAGTATCACGTAAGATATCAGCAAGTTCTATAATGATCGCAGAATCACTTGTTAAGCCATTTAAACTGTTATAGTAGTTAGAATAATCTGAATAATCAAATGATGCTAAAGTAGTTGAATTAGATATTTCTTCCCATTTAGCTGTTAAGGTAATGTTTTGAATAACAGGGAAATTAAAGTTATATGGAATATCTTCATTAGATAAATACCAGTAGATAAAATTATATCCTGGTTTTGTAGGATCTGGATTTGGTTTTGTTACTAAAGATCCTTCTTCTATTAGTTGTTGTTCAACAACTGAACCACCTTGCGAGTCAAAAGTAACAACATATTTTAAAGGTTCTTCTACTTTATTTTTAGGTAGGCAACCTACTAGGATGGTTAATGTAAATAAGATGAGAGTAAAGATTAGAATCTTCTTCATTTATTACACTCCTTTTCTTTTAGTCTAAAGTCATTTTATCATGGTAATGATAATACGTGTGTATATTATTGACATACAATACAACTTTAAAAATAATGTGCACACATAATAATATTATAGATATAACTTTATTTTTTATTAATATTATTCAATAGTTCATGTAATTCAGCAAATGATATAATTGGAAAGTCAATCTTTTTGATTATTGCAACAAAGTTTTTATTAGTAACCATATAATTTTTGATTAATGGCTTTTCTATAAGGTTTTTTATACCCAAGTCATTAAGGATGGATACTGTGTTACTCTTAAGATAATCTATTCTTCTTTGAAATTTGAAATCATTATTATGTTTGTTAAAAAATGTTTGCTGTTGCTTTGCAAATTCACTAATTGACCCTACCATTTGTATAACTTTACTTTCAATATTCCAAACTGTATTTGTTATTTCATCATAAACAAGCACATCATAATCACCTAATTCTTCTGGGTGTTGTCCATATTTATGTAACTTACATTCTTTAAATATTTTTTTGTATCCAAAAGAAATAAACATTTCTTTGATTTCATCAACCATTTCATCTTGATCTTTCTTTTTCAATTTTTCAAACACTTTTAGTGTATTCTCAATCTTCACTTCGTGTGGAGGAAAAAATCCACTAAATGCATCGGTCCAAAGTCTAAATGTGGTCATACAATTAAAGGGTGCAAAATAATACTTGTTTTCAAAGATAACCAATGGTTTTAATTCAAATCGATTAGGTCTTAATTCTCGTTCCCAGATTGGAATTATATCATGTTCGATTTCTTTTCCTAATTTATATGTAATATTTAATTTTTCAACATCAAGTGTTAATTCATTTAAAATCATATCAATATGTTCAAATGGAATTTCAGGAAATGAGCTAGTTATAATGGAGATTATCCTGTCCTTATCATACGCAATGACATCAGGATACACCTCATACTTTACTTTATCATCTTCCAAATCACAGAATACACTTAAAAATTTCATGAAGTTAATTAAACTAAAACCAAAATCTTTCTCGAATGCAGTTGTTAAATCAGCATTATCTAAAAAGTTTGAAGAATTTTCATTTGTAAAAATCCCATACTTATATATCTTCGAACTAATATCACGCATAAGTTGCTTTGATTCATCGTATATTAATGTATTCACTCTATAGTCAGAATCAATTTCAACAATTACATGATTTAATCCCCAGTGTGAGGAATCAGCTGCTTCTTGTAAAACTACCATCTCGTCTGCAAAAGCAACTAAATCCATTAAAATTAGCTCTTTATCATTTTCATTAAATTTATCATTACCAAATTTGAGATTCATTTCAATTAGGAACAATAAGTATCTTTGTCTGTCTCGAAGTTGAGTACGATATGCAATATTATCCTCTTTATAGTCTTTTGCTAAATGTTCTTCAATATTTGAATCAGGTTTAAAAATTTGATTTGTGACAATATAAATCTCGAATTGAAGCGAAGCTAATAATGATGATAAATACATATGTAACCATTTCCTATTATATAAGTTAAGCATTTGTTTAAATTCTACATATAGTTCACTTTGCATAGTTCTAATTATTTTTTTCGCTGAATCTAGATTATATTTTCCTGGTTTTATGCCAAGTCTATTGCATACTAAAGCAATTTTTTTTCTAACCCTAATATAATTATCATCTGCAGCCCAGTAAAAAATGTTTTCAATATTCTTGTAGAAGGGAACTTCATGATAATTTACGTATGTTATCTTTTTCATTTGATTGGTCTTATCTATTTTTTCACAAATTTTTACATAGGAAAGTTCATCAAAATTTAATAAGTATAGTATTTCTTTGAAAAATTCATTCTCAATAATTCTCGTATTTGAATCCATTATAGATTTGAATAATTTCTCATTGTCTACAGTAATTCTAACTTGAATCTCGGTAGAAGTTTCTTCAAAATCACCAACTATATATGTTCCCTTGTATCCAAAAACACCTATTTCATACTCCTCTTGTATTTCTTTTGGCATTATGAAAAGTTGAATTTCTTTAAAAAAATCTTTTATATTTGTAAGATAATCCCATATCATATCAAATTGAAATAAGATAATATTCATCACTGAATTGTCTAAATTAATTCTTTCTTTTGTGACTTGAATATCCTTAAAATGTTCACCATTCTTTGATATATATAGAAAGCCATTTAAATGTTTTCTAACATAACAAAACAAACTTGTCCCTTTCCTTTGAATATAATAAAACCCTTGTCTTTTATTCTCTATAATCCAAAATTCAGGATTACTAAATAAATAATTCTTTTTACTTATCGGAAAATTAATATACTCATTTTTAAATCTATTCAGTGTTTCTTTTTCAGGTGTGTATACATCAATAAATACAGAGTCATATTCAAGTGCACCTAATTCTAATTCTCCATAATTCTTTAATACCAGTTCATACAAACCTGAATAATAATCAAAAGAGATTAAATTTAATCTTCTTTTGGATATCTTTGAAATAAAGTTAATTAATTCATTGGCTGATTTAGATCTTAATATTAAATACATTAAGTCAATGGGTATTGTTTTAAGTGATTCATTAGGAAAAGTAGTAAAATCTTTTAATTGTTTAATGTTTAGTCTATTTAATAGTTGAAAAATTACAATTTCTACTTGTTTATCGGGCTTAATACATTTAAGTCCTTTTTCGGTTGGAATACAAAATTTTAGTTGTTGTGATTTAAATAATTGTTGAATAGTATATTCTAGTTTAAATCCATTATTATCCTTTGCTTCAGCATCTAATATCAATAACATTTTATCATCGCTCAAGATGCATGAAATTAAATCCCCAACTTTAGGTTTTGAGGGATCTGAAATGACGATCGGATTTGGAAATACAAAACTCAATTCATAACTTGGTTCAAATAATTGAATTACATAATTGTTTATAGTCTTCGAAACAATAATTTTATGTTTTTCCAATTCAATATCATTTAATATATGACAAGTATAATCAACAATAAAAGTAGTGTTAAATAATGAAAAATACTTACCATTTTTTTCAGTTAAATGTAAAGATAATTTATCCTTTTCTTTTTTGAAATATGATGATACATCAGATTTAATTATTTGATCCGTTATTTTTTTATAGGTTGAAAAAATCTGATTAAAGTATTTTTCAGATGGTATAATAATTTGTTTATTATTTATGTCATCAATACCATCATATCCTTCTCTAAGGTTGTTTATAATCACTTCACTTAATTCAAAAAGTTCGGTAAATTCACTTATTAACTTTGTATAATGAGCAATTTCATCAATGAAATAATAAAAAGAGTATGTCAAATTAATTGAAGTACCAACAAAAACAGGATATAGTTTACCATTAAATGGTACTTTAATTTCACCTAAATCATGGACTTGAACATCTTCGTATATTTCATCAATTTTATAGTATCTTTTAATTTCATTTGTAAAAAATACGAACGCTTCATAATCTTTGATTTCAATCTCACCTTCATGTTCCCAGATGGTGAAAGCATAATTTAATGTCAAAGAGAAACTTAATAGATTACGGTTTATCAAATATGAATTGATTGTATAAATTGCCATTGCTACTGATTCGTAATTATATTTCGAGAAAATCTTATGAAGTTTGGAAATATACTTTATCTCAATTAACTTCTTATCAAATATAGCGTTATTTTTCTTAAACATATTATCTCCATATATTTTTTAATAAACAAAAGCACAGTCTTATAATTAATAATTACTCAACTGTGCTCATTATTATCGAAATTAAGTTGTAATTTATTTATGAGGTATAGAGTACTTCTGGATCTCCATAACTAAAGATTATATTAGCAAACTCTCCACCATCATAGAAATCAATGAATGGATTTCTATTACCTTGGTTAGCTTGAATCTTATTATTTCTTTCAATTTCCTGTTGTGAAACTGGATCTTGTTCATTCCACTCTAGTAGAACATTTAGATATCCATAGTAGATTGATCCTTCTTGTGCATTTGGATCTCCCTCATTAACAAGCGTTAAATGAGGATAGGTTAATGTCATATAGAATAAGATTCTTGCAATATCACCTACATATTCATCACCTGGGTAGAATATATTGCCTGATCTATTTGGATTACCAAAGACACCTGTATTTCCATAGAATCTATCACTATGTAAATCTTGATTTGAACGTCTATCCGCATTCCACATATTATGTAAATCTGAATAGTGTCCTTTTTGAGAACCACTTGGACGATGATCAAAATTACTTGCTATAACAAATGATGTAAAAGTTGTAATACTTCTTGCGCCACTAGATGGCATGATTCTCATGTTACCTGCTGGCCAAACGTGTTCTCTATCTACAAACAAATCACCATCAGCTGGATTATAGTTTCCATTTCCATTGGCATCATAACCTAATCCACCTGAATTCCAACCTGTTGTTAACCATGTTCCATTAGAGAAGACAAAATTACTTGTATCATATAAGATATATTGTCCACCTTTAGTTGGATGCATAATCCAGTTATATGTTGTTGATGTATCATACCCTTTATAGCTTGTAATCGTGTTTCTTATGATACCAGCTAAACCATTGATTATATCTTCATCAGAAGAAAATGAATTTAAGCTATTATAATAGCTTCCATATTGACTGAAATCATAACTTGATAATGTATTCACATTTGGGGATACTTTTATTGTTACAACAAGAGTCGTTAGATTACCAGCATCATCACTTACTGACCATGTTACTTGATACTCACCTTCAAGTGTAAAAACATATTTATTAATAAGACTATTATAATATCCACTAATAGTCGTATCATCAAACTCTAAACTTGATGTTATATTACCATCGATATTATCAACTGCATTTGCAGTCGGTAATTCCCATTCATCATTTATTAGTAAAAAGACAGGATTAGTATTAGGATTTATATAAATAATTGGTGCAACATAATCATCTTCGTTAGCATAATCCCAAACAAATGAGTTAAGTAATGTTTGAACTTGACTATCAGTTGTTGCATTTGGAATAGAAAGTACGACACTCCATTCACTTCTATTCCAAGTAGTTGTTGGATTCATCACTGATGAATTTCTAATAACTACTTTATCAATTGTATCAGAGCCATTACCTGTACCACTTAATGACCATCCAGTGCCTGGATCTTCACCTTGTATCCCAAATATATCAATTAAAATATTATCTTTAAATAGCCCTACTGCATCATCACCATTAAAACCTAATGAAGTAGATGATAAATCCGCATCCCAATTTCCATCGGCACCATATCTTACAGTATATAAACTGTTATTTTGTAGTATTCCTGTTAACTGCGCACCACCTGATGTTGGCCATGTGCCACCATTAGAAGCAACTTTTATTAAATAATTACTTAAATCAACTGCTTCTCCTGTTCCATTATAGATTTGAATAACTTTTCTATTACCTGGCGCACCTTCAACATACATTGTAATAAATAAATCAGATGCTTTTATAGGTGTTAAATTATCTTCTACTAATTTTGCATATATGGTTAAATGTTTATTTATATCATTAAAGTTATAACTTGAAGTAAATTGACTATCGTAGTAAAAACCATCGAAAGTATAGCCTTCCTCAACATCTAATTCATATGCATCTAACGATTGATCTTCTTCTAATAAGATTCTTTCTATTAAGTTTTCATTTTCATCTAAAATATTAACTTCATAAACAACTTGTTCTTCAACAAAGTTGTATTCACTATATTTAACAATAAGATCATCGTTTTGTTTGAATATAGCATATGCTCTAAATGTTATTAAGTCAGGGTTTGAAATAGTTCTTAAAAATTCATTGTTATTTGTTTTAGTTGTTGATGGAATAATGATTACATCATTAGTATCTAAGGTAAGTACATCATATGTATGTGATGCTAGTAAGCCAAATTCAACAAGTGAATATGCACTTTCATCAAAACTTAGTAAACCTACAAATGATTTCATTCCAGGTCTAATACCTGTAACATCTAAAAGATAAACATTAGGGGATGAAACTTTAGTATCAACATATTCTGCTGTTAAAGATAAATCTTTTAAAGCTGTTATACTTAATGTTTTTTCGTAAGAATATACTTTACCTTTTTCATCTTTCCAGTATTTAAAATTATCGGGATCATCTGGAGTAATTGTAACTATATCATTATATTTGGGTTCTAAAGGATATATAGTACCACCTTCAACATCAATTGAAATTGATGCTGTATTTAAAGGACTATACGTAGCTTTTAGCACATTATGTCCTTCAACACTATATACTGTTTTAAAACTATCAAAAAGATATCCTGGTTTTGATGGTATGTCACCTGTATAACTTAGGTCAAAACCAAACTTAGCATCCAATAATTTTCCATTTGTATCAATATATACACTTGATTCTAGTTCTGTTTGATTAGTTACTATAATAATATAGGTTGATTTACTAACAACAAACTGTCTTTCTGTTAAATCACTAACTTCACCATCGTATATATGATATAAGTATCCATCAATATCAAAATCGAAATCGATAATATCACCTAAAGAACCAGAAAGTGTAATCTTTTCAGGATTAGAATCTGCTGATAGATGAATAATTTCTACTTCTAAAGGGCTAAGTGTATGATTTGTATCATTTGATTTAATTATTGATATATGACTTCTTAAATCTTTAGTATTAATTGGATTAAATCCTATACAGATTATAGTAAGTGATAATAAAATTGTGAAGATATTTATTTTTCTCATGGATGCTCCTTTATATATATCTTTATGCAAACTCATTTTATCATACTTAGCCCCAATACATCTTTAATTGAAATATTTGAAAAATATCCATATAATATATACAAAAAAGGTGATTTATATGGTTTTTCTAATATTAGGAATTATTTTTATTTCGCTAGCAATAACAAATATCATATTATCTGTTTTAATAAATAAGAAGTCTCATTTAATAGCATACGTATTTGTTCTTTTTTATGGATTATTCCAATTTATATTTATAAAAAATTATAAATTAGATTTTAATTTTTATCATTATTATTCAGAAACATTTTCAAATATTGCATTTCTTCCGTTTTGGATAATTTTTAATTCATTAGCTTCAGTGTTTCTTATTATTACTATACCATTGATATCCGTACTAAATATTATTGCACTTATAGATAGAAAGTCAAATTCGAATTTAACTTACTTAAGTCAAAAAATATCTATTACTACATTATATATACTTTATTTTTCATTACTTCTGTCGTTATTCTCTCTATCATTTATTGATATAGAAGATTATCCTAAAGTAAATAAGAATATTTATGATCAACAATATAATCTATTGATTGGTCTATCAATAGCTGTAATGTTTCCTCTATATTCTAAGTTAACCAGATTAAAATCATCGATTTCAAAAGAATCAGAAAAAACAGATACATCCGAAAAAAAATAAATGCAGTCTTTCACAGACTGCATTTTAATT